>JAJZOA010000164.1 GCA_021852225.1 Planctomycetota bacterium | reverse complement strand
ATGGACCGGGGAATATGGCGCTGGCGGTGAAGTTCGACAAGAAAGGAATCCAGTGTTTTTTGAGCGCGTTCGGGAACGGTTCCGGCATAGCCAACGACCACACCCGGTCCGGGCTTTTTCAGGCTCATGTAGCCCGCGTGCACGGCATAGCAGAGCCCCTGTTTCTCGCGAATTTCTGAAAAAAGCCGCGCCCCCATGCCGCCACTCAGCACGCCTACCGCCATCTGGGCCAGCAGGCTGCGAGGATCGCTTTCACACACGGTGTCATAGGCCAGACCTATCTGCACCTGATTGGTCTGCTGATCAAGGTGCTGCATTCCGCGCGGCGCGGCGCGAACTTCCGGATGAACCGGTGGCTGTGCCCGCCAGGCAGAAAAGTGCTTTTCCACCTGGTCGCGCACAGACTGGAAATCTATATCCCCGGCCACGGACAAAATGGCCCCGCACGGGTTGAAGCGACGCTGATAATCCTGTCGCAATGAGTTCGGTCCAAGGGCGGCAAGATGCTCGCGAAGCCCCACCACAGCCCGTCCAAAGGGTTCAGGCAGATGGCGGGCGCGCAGCATTAAATTCAATTTCTGCGAAGGCTCATCTTCAATGGCGTCAATCTGCTGCATCGCCAAGTCGCGAGCCGGCGAAAATCCGGCTTCCGGCAACGCGGGCCGCTGCACGATATCCGCATACACTTCCAGCGCAGCGGACAAATTCCGCGCCAGCATCGAGGCGCTGAATCGCATAAATACCGTTTCGGCCCCGCAGGATCGTTGTATGCCAAGCGAATCCAGATAATCCGTAAGGGCACGGTTGTCGCGACTGCCAGCGCCACGCATGATCCAATCCGCCAGAATATTGGAACTGCCCAGAGCGTCCGCCGGATCGGTCGAGGCGCCGGCCGGCACCAGAAGCACCATGGCGGCTGAACGCACTGATTCAACTTTCTCCGCGACAAGGGTCAAGCCATTTGCAAGTTGATGGACAAATTGTCTGGCAGTATTTTCCGCGCGAAGTGGCGGCCGGGTGGATGGTATACTGGACAAAACGAACCTCCTGCAAACAGGTGCCTGAGCCGCAGCCGAAGTCATGCGCAAACAGCGGACCGCCGGGCAGAGGTATCATAGTGTGGTTTGGGCCGGAAGGTAAAGCAGGCTGGCGGAACGGTGGAACGGGCCGCCGGTTCGCGGGCAAATTTGCCCCATCGCGTTAAAAAGGCCGTGCCGTGCGATGTGTTCAGCGGTATTCCGTCGCGGCACTTGCTGTTCACACATTCGCCGCGCCTGAAGGGATCAGGACCCCATGACCTAATCGTCCTGTTCCGTCTGACTTGCTGGCTCAGGCGGAACAAAGTGTGCCGCCTTGCCGGGCCGAACGTCCAGCCGTTGAACGTGGTCCATCAGAAATTCAACCCGCGGGACAATTTGAAGCCCCTCGACCGCCTTGGCAAGCTGACGGGCGGCCCATCCGACATAGGTGCGCCGTGACACATGGGAAATCAGCACGAGTTCATTCTGCAGTTGCGGCAGGACCTCGACCAGGTCGCGCAGGTGCATGTGCTGACCGACGGCGGCCCGCTTGCGATGGCCCTGTTCAAAAAAAGTGCATTCAGTAATCAGAACGCGCGCGTCGCGCACGCCATCCTGAAGCAGTGTTTCACCCATGCTTGTGTCGCCGGTGTAGGCCACCAGTGGAACATCAAGCGTGTAAGTGATTTTTTCACCGCGCGCCTTCATGTCGCGCAAAATATGTCCCGGAAGGTTTTGAGCGGCCAGTTCCGGCTTAAGTTTTTCCCGGCGGTCGATAAGCGTAAACCCAAGAGAGGCGACGGTATGACGCGTGGCAAAAGCGCGTGCAATAAGGCCACGGCGAATTTCAAATTCGTCCCCAGGCTGCATGGGAACAAGCCGATGTTCAGTCACTTTGCCTTCCAGGGCCGCCCAGGCGCGAATGATTCCGGAAAGTCCATCGGCAATGGACTTGGGGCAAAGAATCGTGCCGGGAATCATGCCCTGAAAAAATCGCTGGGAAAGGTAATAAACTATTCCGGCGCTATGGTCGATATGCCCATGCGAAAGCAGACAAAAGTCGCTGGTTAGCATGGGACGCGGGCATTTGCCGATATCAAACACCACATTCAGTTCGGGGACCTGAATCGCGGTTTCTTCACCGGCAACGCTATAGCCCAGCAGATGAAAATAGGGCGTTTTCACAATCGCCATTGGGGGGAGAAGCGGCGTTTCGCGCACGGGCGCATTACCGGTAAGGGTTCGCGGCTTGGGCTGATTGTCTTCCGGTGGGGAAATTTTCTTCTCGTTTTCCATAACTCGAAAATTTAACCGAAACGGCGGCAGTTAGACAGTCTGTGAAGGCGGCGATTGCAAATGTGCCGGCTCATGAACGGCATTGGTCCGGCGGGTCGCGATTTTTTCGAAAAGCTCCATCAAGGTCCGGGCTGACCGCGCCCAGGAATAAAGTGCCGTGCGGGCCAAAGCCCGACTGCGAAGCTGCCTGCGGTATTCCGGATCCTGGATCAGGGCGAGAATGGATTCAGTAATCATCCGCACGTCATCATGGGAAAAATAAACCACTGAGTTTCCGGCCAGAGCTTCCAGAGATCGCATATGGCTGCAAGCCACGGCTGAGCCGCAGGCCATGGCCTCAAGAACGGAAAGTCCGAATCCTTCGAAACTTGATCCGCAGCAGGTAAGCTCGGCATTGCGATAAAGTTCGGCAAGTTCACTGTCATCAGGTGATTCAATGAAAGTCACGCGTTCTTTAAACCCCTGTTCCATGACCTTCTGATGGACCGGCGTTTGCGACCATGGGTTTCTTCCCGCAAGCACAAGTCGAAGTCCCGGTTCGGTTCGCCAGACGCCCCGCATCGCTTCCCATAGGCGCGCGTAGTTTCTGCGGGGAATATCCGCCCCGACGACCAGAACGTAGCGCCCAAGAGGACCGCATCGGTCGGCCAGTCGCTGGCGAGCGACTGGGTCGGGTGCCGCATTGAAGACGGGATTTAAGCCATTGGAAACCACGTGCACCTGCTGACGCGGTGGATGATACAGACTGATTATGTCATCCATCGTACGAAGGGAGACGGTTATCGTACAAGCCGCCTTTTTAACGGCCTGACGGTATATGCGGCGGTCTTCGGCGGCCGCGGGCAAAGAACGCACCGCGGGATCAAGCTCACAGGACAAGTCGTGGATCGTATGGCAGATCGGTGCGGCAGGAAGTTCGGAAAAGGCGGAGATATCCGGGGAAAAGCTGTGATAGACATTGGCAGCATCCGCGGCCCCTTGGGATAATCCCGAAAGAAATGGCAGCCGAGTGGCCTCATGTTTCAGCCATCCCCGTGCGCTGGGCCGAAAGAAGCGAATGGAAAAGTCGGGGTTCAGCCCTTTGACAAAGCTAAGATCGCAGGCCGGATCCTGGGCGGAATGCTGATTAATCAGCAGTATGAATTTATGTTCGACCCGCTGTTGCGACCATTCACTGACAATATTTCGCGCATGTTGCTGAACGCCGCTGATATTGCGTGTCACCAGTGGGGTTGCGTCCAGCATGATAATCACTCAAAACTCCTTCTATTCAGGAACGCCACTGCTGATTATACGCGGCGAAGGGCCGCCGTGGGCAACGATTCGCCAATTCGGTCACTTGCCGAAGGGGGCCACCGACGGCATACTATGTAAATAGACTTAATTAAATCCATGGCGGCGGAGTATCCCTTGGCGATCAGAAGCACAATCCTGGAGGTTTGAAACTTTATGGATCGATTCACGATAAGATCAGGCTGTTGGCAATTCGTACTGACTGCGGCGATCCTGCTGGCTCTCACCACCTCGGCGCGGGGAGCAACCCATGCGACGAGCGCACAGGTCATCGCGGCCATTCGCAAGGGCGTCGGCTTTCTGCTGGCTCAACAACAGCCCAAGACCATGTGGGAGGAAGGTGCGCATGGTCCCAACAGCAATGGAGTAGTCGCGGAGGAAAATGGCGGGGAATCGGCATTGGTTCTTGAATCGCTGCTTTATGTGCAGCAAAGTCTGCATTTGCGGAGACTTAATTTATTCAAGCCGAAAATGCAGGCGGCCATAAAATATGTAATCAAATTGCGCAGCCATTGCACATATGTTTCAGCCTTTCAGGCGGGCGCTTTGGATTTTCTTCCGCAAAAGCGGAATTGGCATGTGCGAACCACCCTTTATTACGACCGTGGTTTCCTTTTAGGCTCGGCCCATGAAGACGGCGGATTTTCCTATGCTTTTTACCCGGCCAAGCCAAAGGGTTTTCCGCGCTCTGGCGGAGACTGGGACAATTCCAACACCCAGAATGGAGTTCTGGGAATCTGGGCGTGCCAACATGCGGGCATCCCCATTCCGCGGGGGTTCTGGTACAAGGAATCCAGACATTGGCGCGGTTGCCAGTATGGCGATGGGGAATGGGGGTATTGGGGTGTGAAAGGTCGGCCCACCAAGCCTACTGCACGCGCGCAAACGTTCACCCCGGCCGGACTGGCCAGCCTGCTGATGGCGGATGAATTCATGCAGGTCGGCGAAACCGTGGTGCGGCCAAAGCCAGATCATGCCGTGTCCATGGCCGTGAAATGGATGAACGCAAATTTCAATCCAATGAACCAGAACACCTATTCCATGTACAGTGTGCTGCGCGCGGGACTTGCGACAGGCATTAAGATTTTCAATAAGCACAACTGGTATCAGGATTTTGCCGATCAACTGGTTCAGACTCAATGGCCGGACGGAAGCTGGCGGCCAGATTTCTATCTGGCAAGTTCCAATACGGCGACCGCTTACGCGCTGCTGATTCTGACCCGTGGTCTGAATCCGGTATTCATGAATAAGCTTGAGTACGGAAAGCGTTACCTGGGTAAATGGAATTCCCGCCAATGGGATGTCGCAAGCCTGACATCTTCAGTCAGTCGCAGCACCGGCGTGGCGCTGAATTGGCAGGTGGTTAAGCTAAGTTCCCCGGTGAAGCAATGGCTGGATTCACCGATACTATTTCTTAGCGGTTATGTGGATCCGAAATTCACACCCGAGCAGATCGTCAAATTTCGAGCATTTACCGATGCCGGCGGCATTATTTTCTGCACATGCAATCAGGCATCGCTCGGTTTTAAAAACGCCATGATTCAGGATGGGCAACTGGCTTCCGGCGGTCAATATGAATTCCATAAGCTATCTTCAAAAAGCCCGATTTACACGATTGAACCATGGGCCAATTTCCATGTGCCATTGCTGGGGCTTTCCAATGGCGTACGGTACACCTGGATCATTTGCCCAACTGACCTGGGGGAAATATGGCAGCGTCACGCGATGGCACACAAAACCGCTTGGGAACTGCCTGAAAATCTTTATCTTTACGCCACAGGCAAGGGATATATCGCCAACCGGCTGCAATCGGTCTACGTTCCGTCGCCGACCACACCGCCAACCGAGTCTATGACCGTCGGACTTTTAAAATATGCGGGCAACTGGAACCCGGAACCGGGGGCCTGGCCGCGACTGGGCCGGCTAATGGCTTTGCACCACAATATGACAGTCAATCTGAAAGTGGTGGGCTATTCCGGGCTTGATCCGGCAAAAATGCAAATGCTGCATGCCACCGGCACTGGCGTGTGGCAACCGGATTCCCAACAGCAAAAGGAACTTAAGGCGTATCTTGAACATGGGGGAACGCTGTTTGCGGATGCGATTGGCGGCGAAGCGGCATGGGGGGATTCATTTATAAAGGTCATGCAAAACATTTTTCCGAAGCATAAATTCCAGGCCGTTCCAGCAACTTCGCGAATTTTGAATGGATCTGTGCCAGGGATGGTCGCACTGAAATCAGTGACATATCGCAAATACTTTCTGGACACCCATAAAGCGAAAAATACGGTGGATATGATGGGGATCAAACGGCACGGGCGATGGGTCGTGCTTTATACCCCGTATGATGTCAGCTGCGGCCTGTTGGGCAGCCAGACCTGGAGCATTGCGGGGTTGACTCCTGGGGATGCGCAATCACTTGCGGAAAATATTCTGCTGTATCTGCATTTGCCGCCGACCAAACCGGCCAAACCGACCATTGCCACGGCTTCGCCCAACAAACCCGCCGGTCAACCGGCGGTTCCGGCAACAGCCTCAACTGCGGGCAGCCCCCCGCCGGTTACGCCCACGACGCAAAATGTGCCACCACCCCCGCCGCCGGCGCCGGTCATTCAACTCCGATAAGGAAAAGTTTTGGCGCAACCTCCGGCGAATTGGCGGGCCAACCTGAAAATTTACCAGTTTTCCGCGGCGCGGCGGCGTTTCTGCCACGCCAGCATTTTTTCGAGCGGCCAGGTGTTCACAATATTTTCCGCTCTGGCCCACGCACGGCGGGCGGTCAAAATTCCAAAGGTCAACCGATCCATATCCTGCGTCGAATGCGCATCTGTATTAATGCACAACGGAACGTGAGCCTCTATGGCCAGTCGGGCATGGGTATCGCGCAGGTCCAGACGCTGGTCGGTGGCGTTTATTTCCAAGGCAGTTCCGCTCCGAGCCGCCGCAAAAACCAGCCGGCTGATATCCATTTCAAGTCCTTTGCGCCCTCCGATAAGCCGACCGGTCGGATGCCCGATGACATCCACCAGCGGATTGGATGCGGCTTTGACCATTCGATTCGTTGCCGCCTGAGACTCCTGACTTAGCGCCATGTGCGGCGAGGCGACAACCCAGTCCAATTGCGTCAGAATTTCATCCGGGTAATCCAACGAACCGTCGGCCAGAATGTCCACTTCGCTGCCAGCCAGAATGGTCATATCCTTGACCAAGGCGTTAAGGCGGCGGATGGCGCCGACATGTTCCAACAGGCGGGCGGCG
>JAJZOA010000081.1 GCA_021852225.1 Planctomycetota bacterium | reverse complement strand
GCGTCGCTGGCATACGATTGTGAAACATTATTTGCCAGAAATGCCCCGGTGAGTTTTTGCAGATCCGCCCTGGGCATATTTTCCAAAAGGTATTTCATGCCGGGCCGCTGGCCGGCGGGCAACATTTCCAGCGCCTTAACCAGGCTGTCGCGATTGGTTCCCGCCGCCTTAAGTGACGCACGTAATGCCGCCTGATGCTTTAAGGAAATTGCCGCCCCACCCGCTCCGGTATCCGAAGCATTCACTGAGCAGCCGTATATTGCCAAAGCCAGAGGGATGGCCAGAAGCCATGCTGTTGGCATACGGACGAATGAATATTGACGCATGGTGTAACCTCGTGAATCGGAGCAGGGCGTTTCGACAATTTCGCACAGCAGATAAGTCTGACGGCCGGCAGTATATCGCAAGATGGTCTTTACTGAAATTGACTGCACGGTCGGACTGGGGAACAAACCAGGGCAATCGCATGTAGAATCAAGCGAGCAGGGTTTGGAGCAGGTAGCTGATGCTTCTGCCGCAACGCTTGCGTTTACGTCGGAGGCGCATGGCTTTGGTGCTGTTCTCCTTGTTGTGCTGGTTCATGGCAAACCTGCGTAGCCGACTGAAGTTTTCCGCCCCATACCCCTTGCGGATTCGGCATTCGTCCTCCCGAAATACCGCGTCCAGTATCCAGTGCAGACCATTTTCCACCCCCCAGTGGCCCCGCACGCATTCGGCCATGAGTTTAGCATCGGTGCCCGGCAGGCTGCTGATGTAATAACGCCGGTCGATGGTGGTCCCATCCCCGGGCAAAACTTTGCCGCAGGATATTGCCGTCCAGGCTTAGCAATTTAACATTGGTTTGCTCATGAAGGGTAGCGGTCCATTCGATTATCACCCGTTCAAGCTCCGAGGGGGTCAGAAGGGAGAAAATGCGACCGAAGGTATCATGCGAGGGTATTCCGCCGGGAAGTGTGAGCAAATCGCGGAAATCTTTCTGATAATCTTTGCAGAAATCCTGCACGTCCAGCCAACCCTCTGCGCCGCCAAGAACGGAGCAGACAGCCATGGTAATAACTTCCGATAGAATATGGACCCGCTTGTGACGCAGCGAGTCAGTCACGGTTCCGGCTAAAGACAATAGTTCTCCGAAGGCTCGGTCTTCCATGACAAAGCTCCTGATGCAAGGGTCTGATTGTACAAATACCTTGCGCCGCCGCCGCGCTGGCACCAGATGCACTCTGGCACAACGCCTATTAACCACATCGTTTTAAAAAGCGCAAATTCGCGAGCGCGAATTATTAGAGGAGCAGGATTCTAAATGCGGTTGCCCCGAGTCGCTGGCACGGTAAAAGCCCGAGGCAAAACATTATCGCTAACGGAAAAGAAGCCTTGTGCGGTGTCGTGTTTCAAAAACATTATTGCGTCCTATAAAGGAAATTGCGAATAATTCACTACTAAATATCTATAAATTCGTCATCATTGTGCCATTCGCCGGATGTCGCAAAATCGAAGGAGATTTATTCAGCTTTTTTCTTGCAATTGCCGCGTTTCCGTTCTATACTGATGGCAAGACAATGCAGGTCTTCTTTTGATACAGGCACTATCGTGCTGAGGGCCGGGGGACGTATCAGGTGTGTTGCCTGACAAGTAGCCGGTTGGACACAGGAGTTTTGTGATGGGCATTTTATTTCAGGGCAAGCGACCAGCCGCAGCGGCAATGATTATGGCAGCCATGGCTGCCGCTGGGCTTGGAGCGAGCGCGGCAAATGCGACCGTTCTGTTTACTGACAACTTCAACGCCACGGGTACCACCAACACCAATAACCTCAATTTCAATCTATCCGGTCGCGAGGGTGGGACGCTCGGCACCGGTGGCAACATCACTTGGTCAGGCAGTGGCAATACCCAAGTGGGCAATACCACGGGCGGCATCAATAATGGTAATTATCTGCTGACCGCCTTCGCCGGAAGTGCTTCGCCGAATGCCAATTTTGTTGGCAGCGAAACGGGGCCCATCACCATAAGCTTTGACGAAGCGGTGAATGTCGGCTCATATTCAGATACCACCATTTGGGGATCTATTGTGGTCGGGCTTGATTCCACCGATCAGACTTCCTTTATTAATGCGGGCAACGCCAACGACTTTGGCATTCTGTTCCGCAGCAACGGCGGAATACAGGCGTTTCAAGGCGGTAATGTAATTACTGGTGGGACCGCCTTGCCAAATTGGGACGGTGGCATCGGCACGAGCGACCACACCACTGACATGAACCCAGTCACGCTGGTGATCTCCGGCCAAAATGGAACTGGATCCGGGTTCACCGGTAGCGGTACTGAAATCCAGGTGTATGCCGGCAGTACGCCAACTTCGACGCCGTCGCTCATAGCAACCTATTCAACAGCCGCTGGTGGCGGGCTTACAAACGCCCTGACCACCAACTACATTAATTTCGGCGCGGTCAACAACGGCATCGCCGGTACGGAAAATCTCAGCGTTTCGGAGGCCGTCCCGGAACCAGCCGCGATTGCCACATTGGGCGTTGGCTGTATCGGGCTGCTTTTGGCCCGTCGCCGCAATACCAGAAACGCAATTTAAGCGAGGCTTGACTGTACTGGCTCGCGAGCCAGTACTGACTTTGCGCAACCAGGGCGGCTGGGGATGTAACAATCTCCGGCCGCCCTTTTTTTTCTAACTGATGCTGCTTGTCCGGCTTGGGAGTTAGAAGAATTTGCAGGCGATGCGTGGCCTTCTTTTCCTTGGGGACGGACGCGACGAGCCGTTCGCTTGCGACCTTAAACGAACCGGCGCAGCTTTACCTGCCTTGAACGAACCGGATACCTGCGGCATGCTTGGTTACCGGTGGCGATCGGAAATGAGCTTGAACATTTAATGGCGATTGGGCGGTTCGTTTAATAGGGGAGGTGCCGCCGACAAGTCGGCAGCCATGTGGCGCATGTGATTGGCGGGCGAAAAACGCCTACCGTGGGTTAGCTGGCCATGCGAATATCTTGGAGCGTTATTCCGGCCGCGCATTTGGCGGCACGGCGGATCCATTTATTCTGGCTTAAGGTCCGCTGATTCAAATAGTGTTTAATGGCATCGGCACGCGGGGAATAGTCTGTGGCCAATCTCGCCATGGCTGACTCGTAAAAAAACGCAGAAGGTCCGGACCGCTGGCCTGCAGGTCGCCCAATTATATGTAGCCGTTCATACTCTACCAATTCCCCCGGCATTTCGCGTTTCGCGTCCGATGGAAAAAAGCAGGCTGTCGCCACTTTCACGAAAACCAATGCGATAGTATAATTCAATTCATAGCCGGAGTGGCGGAACTGGCAGACGCGCTGGACTCAAAATCCAGTTCTCGCAAGAGAGTGTGGGTTCGATTCCCTCCTCCGGCATTTTTTTTCTTATTTTTAAATCGCCGCCAAATCAACTCGCGGGTGGCCACGCTTTGCCCGGCTGTGGTTGTCCCGGAAATTGGGCCTGTCAGGCGTGGACCGGCTTTTGGCCGGAAAGTGGTTTGGCTACATCGGTAGAAGGCTGGTAATCAATGACGCGGGCGGTCATATCCGCCACTGTATCGCCCCAGAAGCGTTCAACCATCCAGAAGGCTGTGTCCAGGCTGGCGGTGACCGCACCGCAGGAGATTACATCGCCATCATCCACCACGCGGGCACGCACAAGCATCGCGCCATATTCCGCCAAAGCGGCCTGAGCGGCATAATGGGTGGTGGCGCGCCGATTGACCAAAATTCCGGCGTGCGCCAGCACCATCGCGCCGGTGCAGATTCCGACCAGCAGCTTGCCGCGCCGGTGCATTCTTTGCAGTGTTTCGAGCAAGGATCGGTTCAGAATTAATGCCCGGACGCCCTGGCCGTCATTGGCTACCCAGCCACCGCCGGAAATAACCAGCACATCGCAGTTTTCATCAATGGTTCCGTCGGGAACAATCTTCATGCCGTGGGCTGTGGTTATTTGCGTTTGGGGAGTGGGCGTGACCAGGCGAATGGAAAGGTCCGCAACGCCAGCCGCCTGGCCGCCACGGGCAAGAATTTCCTGCGGCGGTACAAAGTCCAGGTCTTCGGCACCGTTAAATACCAGTATGTCGATTTTCATAAGGCAACGCCTCCAATTACGAGCGTGCGCGCAATGCGAATAATGCTGTTTCCAATGTTGACCGCGGGTCGCATCAAACGTTGACCGCCGCGGTAAAGCACACACAAGAGTATTATCGGATGAAAGCCCGGTAATATTTTGTCTAATTCGGAATTATTCCTTTGACGGCGACATGATAACGCCCACCGTCGATGAATATTCAGGAACCCCAAGACTTGGTTTGCGGGTGTCGGGTATACTTTTCGCATGGAAAATGAAGGACCAGAATATCGAAAGAAAGCACCGGCAAGCTTTTTTGCGCTCGGTTATGAATCCCTGCCGCAACAGGCGACAGTGGGGGGGCGGAATTATGCAATTGTGAAGGTTTTCAAGCATGACTTTTTCGCAGCCACCGGACTTTACCGCCAAGAAGCAACGGCGGACTCAAACGTGGTCGCCGAGCTGCCGCTGGCGGTGCTGAAACTGCAGAGGACATATCCGCTGTATGGACTGCCTATGCAATGGCTGGGGCGAATGGTGGCCCGGCATGAAATGGCCCTGTTTCAGAAATTGCAGGGCATACGCGGCATTCCGGAATTTCTGGGCGGATACGGGCCGACCGGATACATGCACGCCTTTGTGCCAGGAGTGGATCTGTGCCCGGAATGCAAGCCGGACGGGCAGTTTTTTCAAAGCCTGCATGAACTGCTGACGGCGATTCATAGCCGCGGCGTGGCCTACGTGGATACCAATAAGCGGGAAAACATTATATACGGTGAAGACCAACGGCCGTGGCTGATAGATTTTCAGATTTCGTTTCATTGCGGCGGAAAGTGGAATAATCTTGTGACGCGCGGAATACTCCGGCGGCTGCAGCGCGAGGACTGGTATCACTTTTACAAACATAAAACGCGACTGGCCCCACACGTCTGCACACCGGAAGATTTTGCGGCAGCGCAAAACCGAAGCTGGTATATTCGGCTGCATCGGCGAGTTGCGCAGCCTATTATTCACTGGCGGCGGCGTTTCCTGGGGCGTTATCAGGATGCAGCGCGAAAGCCGCATTGATTGATGTTTCTGTTCCGATGCCTGGTACCGCGGCGGACGCGGCACCAGGCAGCAGGCGTTCCTGCGACGGACATGGAGTGCCTGATGAATTCCCGATGGCAGCGATCCGGTCGTGTGATGGTTACCGGAATCGGAGTGGTTTCACCCAATGGTCTGGGAGTGGCGGAATTTACAAAGAATTTGCGCGCCGGCCAGAGCGGCATTGACTGGATACACGCGTTTGATACATCGCCCTTGCGGGTCGGCTTTGCCGGCCATGTGGAACGCTTTAAGCCGGAATGTGTGATGGACGCGCGGGATTTGCGGCGGGTTGGGCGCCTCGTACCGCTGGCAATTGCGGCGAGCCGGGAGGCTCTGGCAATGGCCGATATCATTTGCGATCCGGCCAATGTGCCGCAGAGCCAGGACATGGCTGTGCTGCTGGGCACTGGCGGCGGCGCGTTGGGTTTTATAGAGCCTCAATACAAAGCTTATTTTACAGGCGATGGCAAATATTCCCCATTTACTGTACCCGCCGGAACACATGGGAATATATCAAGTGAAATATCGATTGCTTTGGGATTGCGCGGATTTTCACATGTGGTCACCACCGGATGTGCCAGTTCCACAGATGCGATCGGCTATGCCATGCGACATATTCAACGCGGTGACGTGCCGATGGTGCTGGCGGGCGGGACCGATGCGCCGATAACCGAGGGTATTCTGAAAGGTTTTGAATTGATGCGGATTCTGGCCGCGCCGACAGACCCAATCAGCCGGGCCAGTCGGCCGTTTAACCGCGATCGCGACGGCTTTGTGCTCGGCGAGGGATCCTGGATGTTTCTTCTGGAGGATGCCGACCATGCGGAAAAGCGCGGGGCGACGGTGCTGGCGGAAGTTTGCGGATGGGGTTCGACTTGCGATGCCTATCATCGGGTCGCGCCGGCACCGGACGTGGTACAAAGCGCACGGGCCATGTCGATGGCCATGGAAGACGCCGGAATTGGGCCTGCTCAAATTGATTATGTGAATCTGCACGGCACCGGCACGCAAATGAATGATGTACTGGAAACCGCCGGAATTCTACGCGCATTGGGGCCACGGGCGACGGAAATTCCATGCAGTTCAACAAAATCAATGATTGGCCATCCGCAGGGGGCGTGTGGTGCGGCGGGTATGGCGGCAACCATATTATCGTTGCGGGCCGGGTTTATTCATCCGACGATTAATTTGTCCGATCCTGATCCGTTGTGTACTCTGAACTATGTGCCGAATAAGCCGATTGCCAGCAACGCAGCGCAATGGGCGCTGTGTAATTGTATTGCGTTCGGATCCAAGAATTCGGCCCTGGTCATTCGCGTCATGCCTGGCCCGATATAAATTCGTGTCTGATATTACAATGAGCGGTATATGGAAATTACGAACAAACAGGAATCCGTATTTCCGGCGCACGTCGTCGCTGGTGCCTTGTCCGCGGCTGTCGTCACCGGCCTTGGGCTGACCGCCGCAGCGCTGGACTGCAGATGGTCTGCCGACGGCAATAGAGCGACCTGGTGGCATTTGGCATTCGTTTATGTCAATCAGGCGATGATTGTACTCTGGCTGCTGGTTTTGCCTTCCGTCGCCGGCGGGCAACGTGCGGCGACGGTGGTAAAATCCGGAGCGTCACCCGCCGGCATAGCGGGCGCGGTCTGCCTGGCGGCAGCCGTGGCGTCAGTTCCGGCGTATGTATGGTCCGCATGGATGTCGCAAATTGCCTGGATAAACATCAGCGCTTTGCTGCTGTTGCAAGGGGTGATGGGGCTATTGTCCATAGCGGCGGGGGTGTGGCTGCACCGTGTTTCCAAAACTGCGCAGGTGTACGTCATGGGGCTTCTGGCGGCCATTGTGATTGGCGGGCCAATGTTGATTTATCTTCAGGCAGAATTTCTTCCAGAATCGGCCGATGGCTGGCGCTGGTTTGTGCCGGCGTTCCAAATTGCTCGGGAGGCGCATCGTTTTCAATCCGTGCATTTATTCTGGAGTATTGCGGTTTACGGATTTTGCGGATTGTGCGGCCTGGTGGCGGCGGCGTTTGGCGCGGGAGGGGCGCCGTATTCTGAAAGCAAAACATAGCCGCGGCTGAGCCGCCACAAACATCTTTGCTTGCCGAAAATTTAAAGCCGGTAAAAGTTGAATGTCAGAGATCGGAATTTGACAAGTCCGTGGTATGCGCGATGCGCCGCCGGGAATTGTTATATGCCGGAGGTACGCGGATTGACGAAAATATTGTCGTGGCCGGGAATAATCTGATCAGCAATTTCATATACCTCCGCCAGCGAATCGGTGGCGCGGCGAATATCGAAACATTCCTGGAAAACCTGGCCAGCGGCAAAGTGTGCACCGGTTGGGACGGCATCGCCAGCGATCAGAACCGTGCTGGTTGGAAGGCTTATCAGCAAACCGCATTGACCGGGCGAATAGCCCGGCAAGGGAAACAGGCTGATATCGTCCGCAATTTCATCGGGGGCACTTTGCATCCGTTCCAGAAGCTTCAATTCGTCCGCCAGCACTTGTGCGTCGGTTCCGGCGGCTTCATCCGCATAACGTTGTGCTTCATGCAGGGCGTTGGTCGCGGCGGCAATTTCGTCAGCGTGCATAAACCACCGGGCTTTTGAAAACAGAGTCAGCGCGCGGCGGTGCGCGGGGCGCCAGTTGGTCAGGAACACCTGGGTGATGGCGTCGGGCTTCAGGCCGGTACGTTCGAAAAGACGGGCTTCCAGGGCCGGGGCAGGCAGCGCAGGGTCCACCAGAATCAGTTCATTTCCGGTTTTAATAAGGCTGGTGGTGGCATGGCTGGTTCGCAGAGGCGTCTTTTCCCCCCAAAGCGAGTTTTTGGCCAGCGCACCGATGCTGATTACAATGACTTCCATAATTCCATTCCCTTCGCCTGATTGACGGACTATCGAACGCCGCCCTGGGTTAAATCATACTAACCCGATTGGCCTAAGGTTCAACAGCCAGTTCTTCCAGCAGGCATCGTGGCACACCAATATCCCCAACGGAACACTGCCCGACATAACTAATCGCCCCCGGTTTGGAAAATCCCACCTTCATACCGCAAAAGCTGATCGTGTGGGTGGCGCGGACGGCAATTCCCAGTGGCTCGCCGGAGTCACAGTCCAGGCCGGAAGGAATATCCGCGGATATAACCCGCCGGTTGGATTCATTCACCTTTTGAATGGCGGCGGCCACACCGTCGGTGACCGACCGGGTGAGACCGGTTCCGAAAATCGCATCCACAATCGCGTCATCCACATTGCTGTTATCAATCCAACTGGCGAGTATATCGGCCGCCGGATTGGCGGTGTCGAGGTGCTGAATCGTGAGGCTCATGCGTTGTACCGTGTTTAGTTGTTCAGCGGCTGGTCCGGTGAACTTTTCCGGGGCAGCCAGAAGAAGAATTCTAACCGGCTGTCCGAAATTGGCCAGCCATCGCGCCGCGACCAGGCCGTCGCCACCGTTGTTTCCCGGACCGGCCAGCACCAGCACGCGTGAATCGGCATGGGTGTAGGCGCGGGTTATTTCAGCCAGCGCGCGACCGGCGTTTTCCATAAGCGCCTCAATTGACAGGCCAAAATCGGCAACTGCCCGACGGTCAATTTCTTTCAGCGAGCGGCGAGAGAACCAGAGTGCGGCGCGTGGCGCGGATTCGTTCCCGGGCATTTCTGGATTCTCCTGTTTAATGTTGAATCAGGCGGTGATCGCGGATTCTACAAGTTTGGACCTTAGATATCGCCCCGTATGGCTGGCCGGATGTTGCGATATCTGTTCAGGCGTGCCGACGGCCACAATGGTGCCGCCACCTGCGCCGCCTTCCGGTCCAAGGTCAATAATCCAGTCGGCACATTTAATGACATCCAGATTATGCTCAATAATGACCACGGTGTGACCGGCATCAGCCAGGCGGTTAAGCACATTCAACAGATTATGAATGTCCGCAAAATGCAAGCCGGTGGTCGGTTCGTCCAGCACATAGAGCGTATGGGCGGTGGGTGGCTTGCCCAGTTCGGTGGCCAGTTTCACGCGCTGGGCCTCACCGCCGGAAAGCGTGGTACTTGACTGGCCAAGCTGCACATAAGAAAGGCCCACATCATGAAGTGCCTGAAGCATGGCCCGAATATTGGAAAAACTGTCAAAAAACGCCAGAGCCTCTTCAATTCGCATGTCCAGCACATCGGCGATGGATTTGCCGCGATATTTGATTTCCAGCGTTTCCCGGTTGTAGCGCGTGCCGCGGCATTCCTCACACATGACAAACACATCCGGCAGAAAGTGCATTTCGATCCGCTTGGTTCCCTGGCCCTGACAGGCTTCGCATCGACCGCCTTTCACATTAAAACTAAACCGCCCAAGTTGATAGCCGCGCATTCGCGCTTCGCGGGTTTTGGCATAAAGCTGCCGAATAAGATCAAACACACCGGTATAGGTGGCCGGATTGCTTCGCGGTGTCCGGCCGATGGGGGACTGGTCAATCTCTATGACTTTATCTATGTGTGCAAGACCGGTCAGCTTGCGGTGCTTGCCCGGATGTTCTTTGCCGCCATAAAGCGAACGCTTCAACGCCTTTAGCAGAATATGATTCACGAGTGATGACTTTCCGGATCCGGATACCCCGGTCACACATATCATAATACCCAGGGGGAATTTGACGTTCACATTTTTTAGATTGTTTTCCGCGGCGCCCAGAATTTCCAGGCAGCGGGAATGGTCCGGCTGCCGACGTTTGGCCGGCGGCGTAATTTGGCATTCGCCGGTCAGATATTTTGCGGTAATGCTTTCCGGAGATTGCAGAACCTCCGCCACTGTGCCCTGCGCCATAATCCGCCCGCCGTGCGCGCCGGCACCGGGACCGACGTCCACAAGCCAGTCGGCGGCCCGGATGGTGTCTTCATCATGTTCCACCACAATGGTGGTATTGCCAATGTCCGTCAGGTGGCGAAGAGTTGCGATAAGCCGGTCGTTGTCCCGCTGGTGCAGGCCGATGGTCGGTTCATCCAGCACGTAGCAAACTCCCACCAGCCCGGAACCGACCTGTGTGGCCAGGCGTATGCGCTGGGCTTCGCCGCCGGAAAGCGTGCCAGTCTGTCGGTCCAGGGTCAGATATCCAAGGCCCACATTATTCATGAACCCCAGCCGCGCACGGATTTCCTTGACGACCGGCGCGGCGATTAATTCCTGTTCGCCGGTGAAAACAATTGCCTGAAAAAACTCCAGAGCAGCGGCGATTGTCATCGCGGTCATCTGTCGAATATTGTGCGGGCCGATGCGCACCGCCAGGGCCTGGGGCTTAAGCCTGTCGCCATGGCAGGATTCGCACGGCTGTTCGCTTAAATACTGGTGCAGACGAGACTTTACAAATTCGCTGTCAGTGGTTTCCCATCGCCGCTGTAAATTCGGAATCACACCTTCAAAATCGGCGCCAAATTTGATCTTGTCCTTGGCGGTCGTGCCGCGCAGCAAAATGCTTTTGATTCCCTTCGGGATGGCGTCAAATGCCGTGTCTTCCGATAAATTAAAAGTCTGGCAGAAATGTCGCAGCATCCGTTTGTAATAAATGTTCATCCGTTTGCCATTGCGGCCGAAGGGTTCAATTGCCCCTTCGGCCAGTGACAGGGATTTATCGGGAACAATCAATTCTTCATCCAGTTCCAGAATGACTCCCAGCCCATCACATTCGCTGCAGGCGCCATAAGGGCTGTTGAACGAAAAAAGACGCGGGGAAAGCTCCTCCAGCGAGCTTTCCGAATGCCTGGGGCAGGCATATTTCGCGGAAAACGGGCGGTCGATCCATTTGCCATTTTCTTCGGAACAGATGTAAACCAGGCCATCAGCCAGCCGCAGGGCCAGTTCCACGGAATCGGCCAATCGGCCGCGAATATCCGGCCCGATCGCCAGGCGGTCCACCACCGCTTCGATGCTGTGCTTCAGGTTCTTGTCCATGGCCGGTGCGCCCTTGATTTCCATTACCTGGCCATCGATGCGGCAGCGCACAAAGCCCTGTCGGGTCATGGCTTCAAGGACTTCCTTGTGGGTGCCTTTCTGGCCGCGAATCAGGGGCGAAAGAACCATCACTCTTCGTCCGACGGGCCAGAGCATCAGATTATCGACAATTTGCGATGGACTTTGGGCTGCAATAGGTTCGCCGCAGACCCAGCAATGCGGTTTACCTACGCGCGCAAACAGCACTCGCATATAGTCGTAAATTTCAGTGGTGGTGGCCACTGTGGACCGCGGATTGCTTGACCCGCTGCGCTGTTCAATGGCAATTGTGGGCGGGAGGCCTTCAATTTCGTCGCAGTCCGGCTTCTGCATTTGCTGCAGAAATTGCCGCGCGTACGCGGAAAGGGATTCAACATATTTCCGCTGCCCTTCGGCATAAATAGTGTCAAAAGCCAGGGAACTTTTGCCCGAACCGCTTAAGCCGGTAATCACCACCAGCCGGTCGCGGGGAATATTTAAGGATACGTTTTTAAGGTTGTGCTCTCGGGCACCGACAATTCGAATTTCTTTAAGTGGCATTCCCTGCTCCATGGCAACGTCTGGTGTCCCGGATCATCTTCCGAGGGAACCTTGAACGCCGCATTGTAGCGCGCCAAACGCGCGGTGGCCAATCGGCGGGGCTACGGCCGGATTCCGGATTCGGAGGCAAAACCGTTCCAACGCCCCTCATTGAGCAGATGTTCGGCTAACCCTTCCAATACATTTGCCGCCGCCCAGCCGTTGTAGGACCACCAGGTGGAAGCGGGCTTTCCGGTGTCGGCAAACGTGTCAATAGTCAGGCCGTCGCTGGGGCAGAAGCGTTCACTTAAGACCCCATAGCGGCCATAGCCCATGGTGGATGGATACAGTTCCATGGTATTTAAAATCCAGGCGACGGCGTCTTGAGCGCGCTGGCGGAAATAGTCGTCACCTGTCTGGTCAGCCAGATAAAACAGTGTGTCGGTAATAACCAATCCCATTGGGTGGATATGCGGGTTGGAGACAGATGTAACCGATCCACCGCAGGAATTCCAGGGGCTATTTTTGAGCGGGGGCAATTCTGGTCTGGCTTTAAAGCCATAGCGCCATAAAAATTCATATTCCGCGCCAATCGCGAGCAATTCCAGGCAATCGTCTTCCCCGTAAAGCTCATGCAGGAGTCGGGCACCGATTATAAATGCCAGCACGCCTTCCTGATCCACGCTCTTCCATGTGTCCATGGGCGTTCCCCAGCAGTTGAGTCCGCGGACAAACGGAGCGTAAAAAGCCAGTCCGCGACGGGCGGCGGCAAGAAAAGTCGTCTCGCCGGTCAGATTTGCCGCAAGCACCAGCGCCGGCACAAACCAGCAGCCGGCAAACCCGTTCCAGTCGTCCACCGCGCGATGATCCACGTGGAACGTGTAACCGAAGGCTCCATCATCCCGTTGAAGCGCCATCGCCGTTCTTAGAACCTTGCACGCGGCTTCCAGCCAGGCCGTGGGCGGCCGTCCGCCGGTACGTTCCACAAAGCGGCTTGCTTTCAGCAGATAGTACGCCGCGTGGGCATTTGTGTAAGCGCAATGTCGATCCTGTGTGGAGGGCATAAAGCCCGACCACCACCCGTTCACGCCGCCGCTGACAATCCGCTGATTCGGCGGCATTCCCACAAGTGTGGGGCCGTAAACGTCGCGAAAAAAGCCGCTGGGATGATGATACACGCTGACAATATCATCCAGAATGTGTGCCGGCGGTTTGGGAAACCGCAGGTCAGGAAACAGATGTTGTGCCAGCAACAGGGGATAGGCCAGTACGCTGCCGCCGGTCCAGCCGATTTCAGTCAGCGGTCGCCATGATCGAAGCGTTGTGTCTGTGGGTACCTGACATTTGAGATTGCTGTAATTGTTGAATTCATCGGAGAAATTGACGTCAATAAACGCGCGGGCCAGCGCCTCAATTCCCTGACGCGGGGTTGCCTGATGGCGGGGGCGGTCATGGTATTGCGAATAAAGCCGACGAATAATTTTATGTACCGCCTGCCGGCCGACTCGGGGCATTATATAAATGGTACCTTTGGCTGAGGCACCGCAGGTGAGGTGCTGCGTGGGGGGTTGGAAATTGCGCTTGTCTAAAAATGTGAACGGCGTATTGCCATAACCAAGGCTGACGCCACAGCCGGCGGGCAGGCGACTTAGCACGCCATTGCGGATAAAGCCGTCCGGTTGACGTGCGTCGGCGCTGTATGGGTCAATGGAAATGGCGAAAATGCCCGCGCTTGCACATACCATGGAGACCGGATGCGATGCCCGGTCGGCACGGAATTCCCAAAGTTCCGCCGCCGCTTTATTGGTCGCAGATGGCTGGGCCAGCGTGGGGAATTCGTTAGGATGCACCATGGCATGATTGTTATCGCCAAAGATGCATGCGGGAATCAGGTGAAAGCAGTCGGCAGTTGGACATGTCGGAGTCGGGCTAAGTTCCAGCCGCAGCCGTCGCGGCGCATCAGATTCAAAGGACAAATCGTAATCCATGAAGTGTGTATCGACCGCGGAAAAATGTATATTCACGCTGGTGTCATGGTCCTGTGCCATGGCTCCTTTGGGTGTGGCAATCCATGTCAATTGGTGCCAGTGATCGGCTATCAGTACGGTAAGCTTCAATTCAACTTTCAGGCCATTGAATTGAAAAAACATTTTTCCCGCTTCAAGCGACCATTGCATGATGTTTCCGCCTTTCGCATGTTCTTACCTATGGGAACATCGCAACGCTGCTGTTATCGCAAGCGGCTGATGTCGTCTTCGGTCGGGCGTCCAATACCAAACCCGCGATTTTGGGATCATTTGGGCCGGACGCTAATTGATAAAAATAAAGCGCAAACTGATATTGTCAATGGCTGCGTCAAGCGGTAGATTCTCCATAGGCGGTTTTACGCGGAGGCCGGCACGGATCGCAAAATGCACCGCGCGTTTACAAGATTGGTACCGCCTTAAAAGAGATAACACACTATTCGGAGTGATCTATGCGGGTAAGTTGTCGTCTTGCTTTCTGGTGTCTGATTTGTGCGGTGCTCGCAGGGACGTGTTTTATGGGGCGCGTCGGCGGCCACGCCGCCGCGCACGCGAGGCCCGTCTCACAAACCTCCGCTCCAATTGATTCCATTTATTTTGGCACTCTTACAAGCGAGGCCGCCCATCATCTGGCGGCAGCGCATTCAGCTATTATCAACGGCGGCCTGGGCCAGACGGCCCGTCTGCTGCTGCCGTTGCATCCAGCCAGTATTTATGGCGGCACGGTTTCGTTTACGATGCGGGTAAGCCCGATCGTTCGAAATTATATAACCATGCGGTACTGGGGAAATGATCGTGGCGAAGCCCTGGGCCGCCTGTTGCTGTATTGCAACGGCCAGCAAGTCGGATACCGTTTCATGTCCGATTATGGGCTGATCAGTGGGGCGGAAAATGCCGGATCGGAAAGTCTTACACCGTCGCGACCATTTCCCGGCCGTTTTTTTTATGTCACCGAGCCGCTCCCTCAAAAACTGACCCGTGGAAAAACCAGCGTCCGGCTGACAGTTCAAGCCATTGGTTATGACTGGATGTATGCGGCCACCTTCGCCCAATACCAGCATAAGTTGCGGCGCCCTTCGCGTGGAATATATGCGGCGTGGATATCTGCGTCGCCCTATTTTGCCCTGCCCGACAACAGCCCACGCGGTGTCGGGCCGGTAGCGCCTCGACGGCCCGGCCCGGGCCGGGCAATTCTGCGGCAGCTGAAATTTCATGTGAATTCCGTGCTGCGGAAAATGCTTCTTGGAAATTCGCCTGATGGACCTCAGCGGCTGGAAATGCTGGCCCGAGCCTATACGATTCCGTGGTGCGCGGCTTATAACCGCCCAGCCGTTATCGCAAGAATTGTCCGGGATATTGACGCTCTGGCATGTGGAAAGGGGCAGCATAGCGAAGCCAACATTTCCTGGCGGCTTTACGGGCCGATCGGGCGGGCCATTATGCTGGTTCACAAGCCGTTGGTGCCGTATCTGAATAAATCGATTACGCTGGTGGACGGCAAACGAGTGCTTCGGCGCATGGCCTGGGCAAAGCTTCTAACCCGGACAATTGCCTACGAACAGACCCATCAGCGGTTTTATACCAATCAGGTCATGATCGTGAATTACAATATATACACAGCCAATCGCGGCCTGGAAATTCTGGAGCCATCCCTGGCCATGCCGGAAAAAAAAGCGTTGTGGTACCTGTATGAAGCGATTGGTCTGGTCCCATTTCGTGGAAACAAGCTTGCTCACGGTTGGCAATGGCCTTTCGGACATCATTATTATCTGGTGACCAAGGCTGGTCTTTCGCGCGAGCTTGGCTATGTGGCCAGCTATGGGGAAACCATCACGCATTTTCTGTGGCAGATGTCTGAAGCCACCGGCGGCAATCCAAAAATTAACGCACAACTGATTAAAATGATCAAGGCTCGCGGCTTTTTCATGCAGCCGGGTACCGACCATAGCGGCTATCGCGCTATGCGACTGGAGGGGGTGATCGGTTGGCGGCACAACCTTTATCCTGAAGAAGTCTGTTATGGAGACCGCAACATTCAGGGTTTTTCACTTGAATGTGCCGCGTTGCCGAATATCAAATCACGTGCGATTGTTGGCTATGCCCAGCAGTGCCTGCAAGACAATCAGTTTTTTCAATCCATTGTTCCGCTGCTGAATTCGTCGAGCAGTTCAATAATAAAATCTCTTCTGCAGATTCCGCAGCAGTATGCGGCGGTTATCAAATTGCCGGCCACAGGCGTGCGTCTGCCCATGACTCCGGGACAGAAGAATGTTGCCTGGGCCGATCCGCAGGATGGAGTGGTGGCCGTGAAGCGGGGCCATCTGCGACTTTACGCATCGCTGTATTATCGTGCGTATGCGGGCATCAATGCATTGGCTCGAATTCACTTCACCACCCCCACGGTGGATCGGCTGGTGCGCTGCCATGAACAGGTCAAATTTACGCCCAGCGGTCAGGTGTATATCCGCCCGGATGATATCGATCAATTGCAGTTTCATGGTTTTATTCCGCCCAACAGCGGAATTCATGAAGCATACGCTGGCGGAAAAATGCCCATCCCGGTTCTGCCTCGCGGTTATATTAAAACCGCGGGGCATTATGGTATGTTCCGGCGCGGCCACTACGGTCCTTACCTGGGGCGGGCTGGATTGTACGTTTTGCGGTACGGTCCATGGATTATTGGCATGAATTGTTCGCGCCATCATGAATGGACCTTCACCCCGCTTAAGGGAGACCGCCAGGATTCGCGTGATCTGATTTCTGGGAAACTAATAAAACTGGACCAGATATTAAAACTTTCGCCACGACGCACAGTCATCTTTTTATTGCACAAACGTCGCATTCTATTGCACTAATGTGATGACGATTCCTTCTTGTGATACGCAATCATCTGTTGCAAAGAAGCTTTTCAGCCGCGGTTTGTGACGCCGCAATGGCTGGCCTCGTCGGGCAGCGGGTGGAAACGGGCTTGTGTTCAATTCCGGCGGCCTCTAAACTCTGTGCAAAATCGAACGCCGATGCTGTCAGTTCAAATTGAAAGGTCTTCATGCTTTCATCTTATGATTATCTGGCCATCGCAATTTATTTCAGTCTTATTCTGGCCGCCGGTGTTCTGCTGCGTATGCAAAGCAAGAACACATCCGATTATTTTCGCGCTGCGGGTGTCATTCCCTGGTGGATTACCGGCGCAGCGCTGTTTATGAATTTCAGCGCGTGGACTTTTACCGGAGCCGCCGGCAAGGTATTCACCAGCGGCACGTTTGTGCTGGCGCTCTACTTTTCCAACAGTTTCGCCTTCACGACATTGCTGTTTTTAAGCGCCAGGCGTTTCCGCCGCTTGCGAGCCATTACCTGGATGGAAGCTGTTCACCAGCGTTTTGGCCGCGGAACGCAGCAGTTTTATACTTGGGTGAAAATACCGCTGCTGCTTATCGCGGGAGGCATTGTGCTGTTTGCGGTCGCGGTTTTCATGTCCTCTATTTTTCATGTTTCCATTGCCGCCACGCTGATCACCTGCGGCGTATTAATCACCCTTGTGTCATACTTCGGCGGTGCCTGGGCGGTAGCCGTCAATGATTTTATTCAAATGGTGCTGGTTTTGTGCATTACGGCTGTGGCCGCGTTTCTGGCTGTGCATCAGCCGGCGGTGGGGGGGATTTCCGGCTTGATTCACAAAGTCCCGGCCCGCTATTTTTCCTGGACTTCGCAGGTCCCGCTTGGGTTCATCGTCAGTTGGATTATCGCCATGACACTGCTGAATATTGTATCCGCAAACAGTGTGGAAAATTCCCAAAAATTTCTGATGTTGCGTTCCGACCGCACTGCCCGACGAATGGTCATTATTCCTGTTATCGGGATGCTTATCGCTCCGGTCATCTGGATTATTCCATCGCTAAGCGCCGTCGCCACCCACATGAACCTGCATGCTGAGTTCCCACATTTGCAACATCCTTCGGAAGCGGCTTATGTGGCCGTCTGCCTGGCCACCATGCCTCACGGCATGATCGGGCTTTTGGTGAGCACCATTTTTGCGGCCACCATTACCAACCTGGATGCCGTGCTGAATCAGGGTGTCGGCGTGGTGGTGCGGAATTTTTATCTGCCAATCATGAATCCCGATGCGGATGAGAAGAAACTCTTGCGCATCAGTAAAAGGCTCACCTTGATTTTTGGCGCCATTGTGATTTCCATCGGAATTTTTTTCAGCTATTGCAAACTGATGGGTCTTTTTAACCTGACGAACCTTGTCGCCGGTCTGTTCATACTGCCGCTGTCAATACCCATGGCGCTGGGTTTTATGTATCTTCGTACGCCGGGCTGGTCTGGCTGGAGTACCGCGACGGTGGGTCTGGTTACGTCAGTGGGGATTTATCTTGCTCGGCACCGAATTCTGCACAGCATGTTTCCGCTTGGGTTAAGCCATGCTGAAAAGGTGGACGCCACATTCTTCCTGCCGATTTTCGCCATGCTGATTGTGTCTTCGGCATGGTTTTTTACAACCGGTCTGTTTTACAAGAAATCGGATTCAGTCCAGCGACAGGCGATAGAAGACCTTTCGCAGAAACTCGCCACGCCGGTCACCGAAGACAAGCTGAATACCGCAAGTCATTCCGGGCCGCTGTTTCGCGTGCTTGGTGCGCTGGCCACGAGCTATGGCGTGGTGATAGGTCTTTTTGTACTTATTCCCAATTCACTGGCCGGGAGGCTCTCTTTTGCATTTTGCGCCGCCGTCATGCTGATCATCGGTATTCTTCTGCTGCGGGCGGCGCAGGTCGCCGGTCGTGCTGAGAATCGGACCCTGGAAGGGCGTCTCGCCTGACATAATTGCCGGCGCATCCCCGATACCCGGCGGTTTTAATGCGCAGTCAAATAGAATGTGAATGCGCGCGTTCCCGCTATCCGAAATGAAATTGTCCGTCCATTTTCGGATTCCGAAAACTCGGGCGACGTCGTTGGGCAGGAACCACTTGAATATCAAGCGCTTCCTGCAAGTAGAGCGGCGGCCGGAGGCCCATTTAAATTTCGCGGTCTACCGCGGCGGCCAGCTTTTTCAGCGTGCCATACATTGCCTTTAATGTGGCGGGTGTAATGGATTGAGCGCCATCTGTAAGCGCGTGTTCAGGGTCGTTGTGGCATTCAATAATAAGGCCGTCCGCCCCGCAGGCGATCGCCGCCTTGCACATATCCGGCACCAGATGTGCGTGTCCGGTTCCCTGGGATGGATCGACCAGAATCGGCAGGTGGCTGATGCGATGAACCTCCGGCACGGTGGCCAGAGGAAGCGTATTGCGGCAATGCGTTTCGAATGTGCGAATGCCCCGTTCGCATAAAATAACCTGGCTGTTTCCGCGGGACATGATGTATTCCGCCGCCAGCATGAATTCCTCCAGCGTGGCCGCAATGCCGCGTTTCAGCAACACCGGTTTGCGCTGTTCGCCGACCGCCCATAGCAGATTGAAGTTTTGCATGTTTCTTGCGCCAACCTGCAGCACGTCCGCATATCGGCAGACCAGTTCCACCTGATCTATGGACATGATTTCAGTTACCACCGCCAGACCGGTCTGTTCGCGGGCTTCGGCCAAAATTTCCAGACCTTTTTCTCCCATACCCTGAAAGGCGTACGGGCTGGTACGCGGTTTGAATGCACCACCCCGCAGGCCGGTGGCGCCCGCATCTTTCACCATGTGTGCAATTTCCAGCAGTTTCACACGGTCTTCCACGGAACAGGGACCAGCGATTAGCGCCAGTTTTTTTCCACCGGCCGTTCCACCGAGCCGACCGCCCAGCGGCACAACCGAACGTTCTTTTTTTACTTCACGTGAGGCCATTTTATAGGGTGCCAGAACCGGCATGACCTTTTCCACACCACCGGCGTTTTCCAGTTTGTCTTTGTCCTTGGCACGGTCGTCTCCGAGCACGGCGACTACGGTCCGTTCCGTGCCGACAATGACATGTTCACGGAGACCCATTTCCCGCACCAGATCCACGACATGCTGCACCTGTCCGTCTGTCGCACCCTGTTCCATTACAATAATCATGGTTGCTTCCTTTCGTTTGCGTGTTGTTTTCTTTTTCGATTTTACCTGACCGACGCGGTCAGAATCGCCAAAGTCTCTCCCGGGGCCGAATGGGGTCGATCTGTTGTTCTATCTGATGCGCCAGCCGCAGGGCGTCGTCCGCCAACTGCAAGCTTTGCTGGATATACATGGCGATAGTCGATTGCATGATGAAATCCTGTCGTAAAACAAATAAAGCCCGTCTTTCGGCGGGCTTGAGGATGATAAAGAAACTCTGGATAACAATCTCAAGTCCGCCGACGCCAGCCGGTGGTAAAATACATGCCGCCAAACCAGAAGTCCGGGCCGGACATTTGAATGAAATCGTATGGCGCTGTATTCATAATTTGGACTATGTCTGAAAATGGACGAAAAGTCAACCTGTTTTACTATTTGGGCGGCCGGTTTTCGGATCAGCGAGACTATGCGATTGGGGTATGCCTGGCGTATAATAAGCTGTGGAGTAAACTGGAATGACTGTCTTACAGAATAAATCGCTTGATATTGTGGAAATCGCACAGCATCATCCTTCCAATGACAACCCGGACCTGTTGACCTCGGTCGCCGCATTGTCGGCCGCATTGCCCGGTATCAGCGCCTCGCGCTTGGCTGAAATGGAAGAGGTTGCCCGCACATTCACCTTCCGTCTGCCGCGGTTTTATGTGGAAAATATTCTCACCAATCTGCCGGACGATCCGCTGTGGGATCTGGTGCTGCCAAACAGCGGCGAATTGTATGACACAGGCACTGAACGCTGGGATTCGTTTCAACTTGCCGAAAAAGTCGTAGACCATCCGCGATGGATTCAAAAATACCGATACGAAAGCCTGTTGCGCGTCACCGACTTTTGCAGTGGGCTGTGCCGCTACTGCTATCTGAAGAATCGCGATGTGACGCCGGGCACCATTACCCATGCCGAAATTGACGCCATGTTTGACCAGGCGGAAACATCACCCCGGCTGGCCGAGCTGCGTGAAATTATCCTAAGCGGCGGTGACCCGCTGGCAGTGGGTGCTGGCGTGCTTACCCATCTGGCCCACCGCGTCAAACGGCTGAATCAGCGTGTATCCAGACGCATTACTGTTTGTATTCACACGCGGGAGCCGGTCTGGTATCCGAACCGGCTGATGCGCAACACCGCACTGCAAAAGGCCATTGCCGACCTTGCCCCGAATTCCTATATTCTGCATGTCGTGCATCCGCGAGAAGTAACGCCTGTGCTGCTTGAAGTCTTGGATATTCTTGTCCGGCTGACACCGGCGCGTCCACCTCTCATGATGACACAGCATCCGCTGTTTCGCGGGATTAACAACGATGCTGCCATTATTACCGATATGTATGATCGGTTGGACAGCGGGCGGGTAACCGTCAAACCGTACTATCTTATTCATCCGTTCCCTGATGGCACTCTGCCCCAGCATCGGCTGACATTGCCGGAAAGCCAATTTATATTGCGCGCTTTAGCTTCCGCGCCCGGCACACGTGTGCCCCTGCTCACTATTCCGACGCCCATGGGTAAGTGCGTGCTTGGACCTTATGAAGAACTCGTGGACCGCGGCGGCTATTATTTGCTGCATACCAAGGACGGAGTTCCGGTGCATTACAGCCTCGGTGAACGGTACAACCCGGCGGAAAGCCGGGCGGCGATACCGGTCATGCCGGGGCTGGCAACTGGGGCAAGTTGAACCGGCTTCCTGCCGTTGCAGGTCCGGGGACTGGCCCTGCCCGCACAACCCGCCTATATTCTTAACCGGTTGATTGGATTTTGGCGTTCAGGATGCGTGCGTGGAACAAACAAAAAAAAGAATGGCCCCCCGATGGTGGACCTGGGAAGATATTCTGCTGATTCTGCTTCTTGCGTGTACCCTTTATTTTCCGGGGATTGGCCGCATTCCGCTGTTTGACCGTGACGAACCGCGTTTCGCCCAGGCAGCTCGCGAAATGCTTAACAGCGGAAATTTCATTGTGCCGCGTTTTGATGGTGTCCTGCGGCCGGACAAACCGCCAGTCATCTACTGGCTTATGGACATCAGCTATAAAATATTCGGCATCAATACCATGGCTGCCCGGCTGCCCAGCGTTATTTTCGGTTCGATGACGCTGATACTGGTTTACTGGATAGCTGGCAAGCGCTTTGGTCGCCTGACCGGGCTTTTGGCCGCCCTTATGCTATCCGTCACCGCTCTTTTTTTCGCGGAATCCCGTCTGGCCACCGCCGATTCGGTCATGATCTGTTTCACCACGCTGACCATGGGATGTCTCTGGTCGGCATGGGATGCCTGGAATCGCTCGGTGGCACCGGCACAACTTCTTCCGCAGGTTCATACTTTGGAAAACATGGAAGATGGACAACTGCTGAATCAGGCTTCACCCGCCGCCGCCGGAAAATTTTCCAGAAAAATGGCGATCGCCTTCTGGGCGGCAATGGCGGCGGGTATTCTTACCAAGGGAGTGACGCCCATATTCGTGCTGTGCACGGTTCTGGCCCTTTCCATTTTCACTGGCCGCTTGCCCGGCGAATTTAGAAAGGCCGATTTTAGAAAGCCGTTTGGTTCGCTTTCAAAACTGCTGGCCGCGGCGGTGGGGGGTGGCAATTGGCGATGGGTGGGCAATTTGCGACCGATCCGCGGATTGATATTCCTGCTTATTTTGATATGTCCATGGTTTATCGCCGCCTGGCTGGCTACACAAGGCCGGCTGATAACCGAAATGTTGAATCAGAATCTTGTGCAGCGCACCACTTCCGGTTTGCAGCATCATGGGGCACCGCCTGGGTTTTATCTGGTTACAATTTGGGTCACGTTCTGGCCTTGGAGCGTCCTTCTGGTTCCCGCGGCCTACCATTTATTTCGCCGCGTGCGTGGCCGAACCGCCATTGTGCTTGATCGCACGGCGTATCAGTTCCTTCTGGCCTGGATTGTCCCTGCCTGGATTGTTTTTGAATGTATTGCCACAAAAATGGTGCAATATGTGCTGCCTTTATATATTCCACTCATTATTCTTTGTGCCGACACACTGGTGCAAAGCTGGCATCGCATGACCGACGTCCTGGGGGCGGCCTGGTTTGCCGCCGCGCGCTGGATCTGGATGGCAATCTGGATTTTTCTGGGGCTTTTCGCGGTCGTTGCCGCTTGGAAGCTGTTGGTGCCATTGCATGGTACGGAATTCAAATTTGTGGTTCCTACCGCCGCAGCGCTGATTGCCGTGGGTGTGGCGGGTGCCATGAGTTGGAATCGTCCAGCCTGGCCGTTTGTCACGGTGTTTACCTTTGCTGTGGCGCTGTTGCTGGCCGATTCCATTTCACTACCGGCCATCCGGCAGATTGCCATAAGCCGCCGTGCCGGCATGGAAATGCAATTGCTGGCCCAGCGCGGTTACCATCTGGCGGCGGCGGGTTATATCGAACCGACTTTGGTGTTTTACAGTGGTGGCAATGTAAAACTTTTCGGCGGCGGACCGCCGCTTTTGGCTGGAGTGCCTTTTGGAACGGTTGGGCATCCGTTACAGGCGGGCGCAAAAAAATACGCGATTGTTGTCGATCGGCGGGTGCTGGCGCTGCTGAAAAAGGATCACACCATATATTATCGCCGCAACTGGTTTGAAGGTATCCAAACCGCCCGCGGACGTTTTGTGCGAATCACCGTTATTACGAACGTTCCGCGTCATCTGGCCATCGTCCCGGCAGGACGTAATATCTCCCGGTAATTCCTTGGCTTGGGCCTCGCATCAAGCCGAACCCTTGCACTTTCCTGCAGATATAATACATATGCATTCGTTGAACGCGAATGTTATTAAGTGATCATCCATTTTACTCACGATTGGCAAAATCTCTGGAGGTTGCCAACGCCCCAAGCCATGGTTATTCTCATCTGCGATAAACAGCAATGAGTCGGTGGAGAAAAAAGCATGCGCACGCTTCTGAGGCATTTGTTCAACCTGGTCGTGGCTGCTTTCGCCATGACTGTTTGCCAGGCGTTCGTTGCTGGCGTCCGGGCCGCACCGGACGCCGGTGGCAAAATATTAAATCTAATTCCAGCCGATGCCCAGTGGTTTGTGGTGGCCAATGATATCGGTCGATTGAATCAACGCTTGGCGCGAATGGAACGCGCTGTTCCGCTGCCCCAAAGCCCCGACGCACTGACCGGATTTGTCAGCGCATTGCAACTCAACTTTCACGCCATGGACCTTCACGGAACCGTCGTCCTTGTTCAAATGCCCTACAAAAATCCCCAGCCCGGTACCATTCCGGCGCCGCACGTCTATCTGTTGCCGTCCACCCATCTGCGCCATTTATTCCGCCATGAACAACTAACGCGCCACCGTGGCGGAATTTTCCAGTTGCGATCGAATAACGTCATCACCGCCTGGGCGGTGCAAAGCGGACCATATGTTGTGCGTGCCCGCAGCCGCCGAACGCTCAAGGCTTTTCTGGCGGCCAGAAAGTTCTGGACCGGCAAACTTTCCGCGGCCGAGGTCGCCGCCTTGCGGCAGCCGGGAATCTGTGTGCTCGATAACGTCCGTGCCGGACGTCAGTATACCATCCAGAGTATCGACCGCTTCATAGACTCCCTAAATGTTCAATTTGCCCGGTCGAAAAATCGCCGGCAACAGATGCTGCCCTTCGTCTGTGCCCTTTATGCCGCGATCGATCTGATCGAACAAGCCAAGATTGTGCTGCTGGTCGCCCACCCGCATAGTCACGGAATATCCGTTCAGGCGTTTATCAATTTTCAGAAGCATTCAGCCACTGCGGATTTCCTGCCGGCCTGCCCGGTGCTTGGCGCTCGGCCACTGGCCGGCCTGCCGGATACGCAATTTACGGTCGCCGGTGCCATGGCCACAAACCCGCAGGCTCTGCGCAGATGGTGCCAATCATTTGATGACTTTATCAGCAAGGCAGATCCCGCCTTGGGTCATAGCCAGAGTGCTTTTCTGAAACCATGGCTGGCGACACTGCGCGGCCTTACGCATCCAATAACCCGGTCTCTGGAAATGCTGCCGGTAAATATGAATAAGCCGCCGGTCTTTCGCGCTGTTTCCATTTCCACGTCTGCCGATATGGCAAACCATTTTGCCGCCCATCAGCACAATCTGCTGGCGTTGGCTCAAAGCTGGACGGCGATGATGAAAAGCAATGGTATGTATCTCAAGCCGTTGCAGTCAAAATCCGCACGCACGATTGCCGGTGTCCCATTTTCCACCTTCACCATTCGTATGGCACCTGTCAAACCGGGTGCGCCCGTCGGTTTTACCCAGAAGGAATTGCGTCATCTGGAACAGGTGGTGATGATCGGGGCTAACGGCCTTGATGTGGAAAGCGGGCTTGTGGGGCATCACCTGATCAGCGGGGCGAATGTGGAAAACACCCTTCTGGCGGCCACCGTGGCCAACGTGCAAAACAATCACGACCCGCTTGATCGTGCACCTGTTGTGCGGGCTATGCGGAAATATATGCTTGGAAAACGCTTTTTTGTCGCCTTCAGTCCATGGTTTGCGATCTGTGCCCAAAGCCGCGGGCCGGTTTTACAGATAAAGGCCTATGTTCCGGCCTCCTCAATCCAGCATATCGGCGGCCTTTTGATGCTTGAAATGATGAATGGATAAGAATGGACTTTTGTTGCAAAAGCAGGAGCGGTCGAATGATGAATCATAATCAACCATCTCAATGTGCGGGTGTCCCGTTAAGCGGCCTTTATCCGCAATTTCCGCGGGCTTTTGCCGATGCCGGCATGTTGGCCTTTTGCCTCACCACCCTGACCTTCCTGGCCGTGGCCGCAATGGCCAGGCCCAAGGAATTGGCCAATCGCGCCGTCTGTTCAGCCAACGTTCGCGGAATTATTCAATCCATGGTTATTTATGCGCAAACCAATGGAAATATATTTCCACTGGTCATGCCGCCATTAAAAGGTCACTACGAAAATTCGCCCGGTAATCCGCGCCATGGCATGGGCGCGCCGGCGCGGGTCATGCGCGCATTGTATGCGCCGCAGGGAAAGCCGAAATCAGGGAAAGTTGGCGCGAACCAGCCGCTGGCATTTTTCAAGGCCGGCAGTCGCGGTCTGCATGAAGGCTCGCCCCTGGCCTGTCTGTGGGTTATGGTTCTGGAAAATCAGATTACACCCAAAAGCTTTATTTGCCCGTCCGATCCAATCGCCAACCAACCCAGCGATCAGTACGTACAAAATGGCAACGCCCTGCCAACCTGCTACAGTAACTTTGGATACATCGGCGGCAAATTCGGCAAGCCCGGTCAGGGCGAAAGTTATTCCATCGCATTCCCCTGGGCGGGCGATAATCCCGCGCCCTGGTGGAACGCCAACGATGGCTCTGATGTTGCCGTGGTCAGCGATATGGCGCCAGCTCTGGACAAAAATGAAAAAGGGAAAATGCAGTGGGCCTATCGCGATCCGACGCAACCGTTGAATCGCGTCGCTCAGAAAAGCATTTTTAATTCCGGTAATCATGGCGGTGCCGGCCAGAACGTTGGCTTTGGTGATGACCATGTGTCGTTTGAGGTAAGTCCCTATGTGGGGCAGAATCAGGACAATATTTTTACGTTTGCTTCGCCGCACAAGCGGCACCCGCTTTTAGGCGGCGGGAAAGTACCAACCATCGGAAAGTCAGTCAAATGCCCCACCGTTCCGGCTGCCACGCCACCCTATGACATTGTCATGGTTCCCGTCCGCAACGTCGCCACCGGCGCATGGTAAATAGCTATTATTCGCGGCCGAATCTGCGCCGCCGAATCAGTAGAAGTGGCGCAATCCCTGCTGCCAGCAGCGCCAGTTCGGCCGGCTCAGGGGCCGCTCCGGCTCCAAGTGTGCCGTTGGCTGTCAGAACCTGCGGATCAAACATGGCAGCGGAATCCGCGGTGGTCATTTGCAAAGTAACATCAAGTGACGACATTCCGGAACTGTTTGAAAGGCCAGTAAACGACCCTAAGTCAAAAGTGCGGCCAGATAAATAATTCGCCGCCGCGGCAAGCGAATCAAACTGCTGGTTGACAGCCGTTACGCCGTTGTCTGTTATGGTGAATTGAATCGTGCCCGTACCGGCAAATTGAATCGCGCCGGCACCAATCAGCATATCCTGAATCGATGATCCCAATGCGGCGCGATTTAGTAATTCCGTGGCGCTGGCTGAATAGGTCTGGGGACTGGCGGAAACTCCGCCAGCATGCAACGCCAAGGTAAAAATTCCGCCGACGTTGGCTATTGGATGTGTACCCTGCTGACCAATATTAAAATTAGCGGAAAGACCTGGGCTGGCATTAAGAATACTCTGTACAGCCGTGCTTATGGGGTTGACCGTGGCGTAGGCGGCGGCCTGCAGTCCGGAAGCATTGCTTTCGGATCGTGGGTCTCCGCCTAAGTCGGTAAATGCTTCGGTCTTTACAGTATTGCCGGTAATTACAGCGGATGTGGCCGCGGTCTGTACAGATTCGACAAAATTGACAGTGTTATTTGAATTTGTCGCGCCGAACATCAATTGACTGGCAGCTGCTGCGGAGCCGGAATTTCCGGAACTGGTAGCATCAGCCAACGCCATCCCAAAATTGGTGCCCGTGGCAGTCGCGTTACTGGAAACCGAACCGCCGCTGGAGGTTCCATCGGAAGTTGCTGTACTGTTTCCACCGGATGGATTCAACGCCTGCGCGGTGGCCACCACCGGTCCGCCGCCCGAGGTGGCATTTGCCGTGGCGAAGACTGGCAACGTGAAGTATCCACTGTTTAGCTGGGCGTTGGTTCCGGCAAGACCGCCCGTGGATTTGGCCACGGCATTGGCGGCAAAATCGCCTGGTGTAACCGCATCTGCTGTGGCCTGGGACGCGCCGCCCGCTGACGGAGCCATCATGGTAAGAGTGCTGCTACCCTGACCACCGAAAGCCACCGCGTTGGCGGTAACAGAGCCCGTAAGGTTGCTCGCATCGCTCCAAGCGCTGGCAATGCCTGCCAGTCCGGACGGCTGATTGGTATTGTTGACTTGCCCGGCGGCACCGGCAGTGGCAGTGGTGAAAACCGCCAGATTTGCGGCGCTGGTCTTCAGACTTAGTTGGCTGCTTGCGTCGCCGCCATTGCCGGTCATGCCCAGGGCGGATCCGCCAACAGCCGTCTGGGAAAGTGTCAGGTCGCCCGCGGTTTGGCCCGAAACGACATTGCTGAATTGTTCCGCCGCACCATTTTGGCCGTTCCCACCAATAAACGTGCCGGAAACACTGACATTTCCCGTGCCGGATTGGCCATTAATTTGTCCAAATTCATCGGTGCCGCCATTTCCATAACCCGCACCGCTTATTCCTGTGCCGCCATTACCACCGGTGGCCGTCGCATTGATCGTGACATTTCCGCCCCCGGAAAGCTCCCCAACGGCGGACACCGATCCATTGGCACCATTGCCGCCACCCGTGGTTCCAGCGGCCGGGCCGCCATTGCCACCTGTTGCCGCAACGGTCAGTGAAAGGTTTGACGGTGCCACTATTCCACCGATCGAATCATTTTGAAATAGATCGCTTCGTGCATATCCGCCGCTGCCGGCAGTTCCCAAAGCATTTCCACCGATTACCGACTGGGAAAGGGCCAGATTGCCCGCAGTTTGACCGATTGTGTTGTTGCCCAGAACTTCATTGAACCCATTCTCTCCATTGCCGCCTATTCCGGTGGCGGACACCGTCACATTGCCCGTGTCCGATTGGCCATAAATCTGTTCCAGTTGACCCATGCCACCTGCACCAAAGCCTGTCCCGGTACTGGTCAGACCCGCCCCGCCATTGCCGCCGGTTGCGGTCGCCGTAATGGTGACAGCTCTATTGCCGGTAATGACAGCATTTGAATTGATAGTTCCGGCGCCGCCCGCTCCACCAGCCGCCAGACCATTCGTCGGCCCGCCATTGCCGCCGATAGCTGCCAGTGTCAAATTGAGGCTTAACGGAATAATTGGTGCGACCGTATAATTCTCATTTAAAATACTGGATGCTATGCCCCCATTGTTCTTTGCCCCTAATGCAGACCCGCCGATGGCGGTTTGGGAAAGGGAAAGGTTCCCCATTGTGCTTCCTGACACTTCATCCTGCATTGATTCGTTAATTCCGGTAAGGCCGTTCCCGGCGATTGCCGTTCCAGATACGCTGACATTGCCTGTTCCCGATTGGCCAGAAATGTGAAGTCCGCCCGTACCGCCCGTACCGGCGACGGCGCTGTAATTCGTTGTTAGGCTGGCACTCGGGACCAAATAACCTGCTCCACCATTACCCCCGGTGGAAACAGCCGTAATGTTTACGTTTCCGCTGCCGGCAAGAATACCTGTTGCCACGGCGGTGCTGTTGCCGCCATCCCCAGCCAGCGTGCTGTCCGCTGGCGCCGCGTTGTCAAAATATGCCGCTGACCCATTTCCGCCGGTGGCATCCACATTCAGGGTAAGTCCAGACGGATTAATTTCGCCGGAATTATTGTAACCTTCATTTAACGCGCTGTTGGCAATTCCACCATTCCCGCCGGAGCCTTCACCATTGCCACCGATGGCCGTTTGAGAAAGAGAAAGATTGCCCGTAGTCTGGCCTGCAGCAACATTATTTAGATTTTCATCAGCACCATGTTGTCCATTGCCCCCAATGCCGGTTACCGATACCGTCACATTTCCGGTATCGGATTGGCCATAAGTTTGTGATGTACCAAATTGGCCAGTTCCCCCAACTCCGTAAGTTCCCAGGGCGGCCCCAAAGGTTTCTGCGCCGCCATTACCTCCAATTGCCGTGGCGCTGACCGTGACATTGCCACTGCCTGCTAAAATTCCTTCGGCACTGGCATTCCCATTGGCCCCCGCGCCGGCGACTGTGGCACTTCCCCCATATGCAAATCTGGCACCGCCATTGCCGCCGGTAGCAGACACGGCCAGTGAAATATTCGATGGAGCATTGGTCTGGCTGGCAAAATAAACCGAATTCAATCTGCTGCTGGCATATCCTCCACTGGCGCCGGCATCCAGTGAATTTCCGCCCACTGCTGTCTGGGAAAGAGAAAGGCTTCCTGTAGTTAGACCCTCGACTGCATTATTTAATTCAACACTCGCGCCAACTGCGCCCGTTCCGTCCATTTCAGTGCCGGAGACGCTGACATTTCCTGTACCTGATTCACCCAAAATTTTGCCAAGTGAACCAGTGCCCGCCTGACCCGGTAACGTAGCGTCTCCAATGCCGCGGTTGGATATAACCGGATTTACACCGGCTCCCCCATTACCGCCGGTGGCAATCGCGTTAATGCTCACATTTCCGCCGCCGGCCAGAATTCCCTCGGCACTCGCCCGACCATTGGCACCATTGCCACCTGGAATAGCTGCCAGTCCGCTTGCAAAACCCGCACCACCGTTGCCTCCGGTGGCGATGGCCGACAGGGATAAATTGGCGGGCGAAATCGTATTGCCCTTTGAATAATCCTTCATCAGCGAACTGCTGGCATATCCGCCGCTGGTGCCAGCAGCCAATGCCGTACCACCAATGGCGGTTTGGGAAAGGGAAAGGTTTCCCGCCGTCTGGCCATTGACCGAATCAGAAAGAATCTCCTGAATACCACATAAA
>JAJZOA010000055.1 GCA_021852225.1 Planctomycetota bacterium | reverse complement strand
GTTTTTCTGTCCCATCAGGTTGCGTAAAATGGCAGGCGAATTCCCGGCAACCAAGGTAAGGCCGGTGGAAACATTGCCCCTTTTCCACGCGGCGCAAAAACATTTCGCGGTATTTAATGGGTGGATCATTGGCGTCAAAGGGGCCAATATCCACGCTGGCGTCAATTAAATAGGCCACGTCGCGCAAGGCCAAGGTGTTGCGTTGGGTGCGATTCTGCCCGCCAGCACTGTCACGACCTGCGGAATCCACAAGATAAGGCTCGGCCGTTGCCGGATTCGCCATCCAACCCGCAACCGTTCGCGGCGCGATTTTCGCCTGTATCTCATTACGGCGAACACTAAAAAATTCAGGCCGATCGGGGGCATGTCCGTTAAGCCACCAGGGCTTAAGGGCGGTGATGCGCCGAACATGCCAATGGAACGCAGGAATCAGGCTGCCACCCGCCCCGGTCTTTTTCTTGAACAAAATGGCATCCAATACGCCACGGGCGGCTGACGGCGTCATGATCGGATAGGACATCCGTTCAACCTTCAGCTCCGGGCGAGTGAAGCAAGCCAGATCTCCCCATACTTTCACCGAAACTATTTCTTTTTCAGGCATGTTCAGACGGTCCATTCTTAAAAAAGCAAAACCCGCGCAAAAGCACCGAACAATCAATGGCGTATTTTCGGGAGGCTTCCGGATTTTCGCGCGCGGAACAACTCCCGCAACGTGACCTCAGGCGTCCAGTGGAACCCATGGCCTTCCATTTCCACCGCAAATTCAGCTAATTTCGTGGGATCAGCCGCAAGGGAATCGACCGGGATATTGATTTTGCGATAGACGGCGCCCAGACCAAGATTTTTTGGACCGCAATTTAGAGAAGCCATTTTTAACTCCTTACCGTTAGAACTTAAGTTTCATAGGCGTTATGTTAACACCGTTGTGGGGCGGTGTCAAGCAGGATAAAATTGACCCTGTTCGGCGCTGTTTCCATGCCGCTGCGGATTGAAATGATGAAACTGTGGTTCTCACGGTTCTACCTCAAATTAAGCCGCCCCTTTGGGGGCGGCTTTCTTCGCGCTCGCTTTCAAAACGCTGGCACCGCTGCGGCACCCTCAAACACCAATCCCAGCGCCCCGTCGTAGGGCAGATCGCATCGGTTTAAACCAGGCAGATAGTCCATTTCCACGACATTGTTATTAATCATCTGTCGCAATTCATGCTCATACACGTTTATTGAATAGCGTTGTAATTGCCGATAGGCGCGCCGCGAGGGGTTTTGTCGAATTTCGCCCACCAGGCGATCCACAGTCTCACGTGCCGGCTCCCAATTTGAAATTAACACCGACGATGTCCCCTCGTTAATCAGCCGGTAATGCTCCGCAACATCCCTAAACCCAAAGCGATTCCGCAAGGGAATGATGCCCTCGCTATCCGTCGAACCAGCTGGATATAGCCGACGATAATATTCCGCCAGATGGGCCGGGTCGTGAATGTCCGGCGGATTTCCAGCACGGATAAAATGCTGTTCCACAACAGCCGTGCCATTTCGGTACCAGTTGTCCTGCGGCAGGCCGCCATCCACGCTTTTAAATACGACGAGATTCCCACGCTGATCAAGCAAGCCCTCCCGATTGCAGCGACCCGCCGCCTGCACGATCGATTCCAGCGGTGCCAATTCCCTTAGCATAAATGGAAAATCAATATCGACCCCGGCTTCAATTAGTTGGGTCGAAACCAGAAGGCAGTCCTCATCGGCAACCAGCAATTTCTTTAACCGATCAAGCACCGTCAGGCGATGTGCCGGACACATCGATGTTGACAGATGAAATACATTTGTACCCCCCGCTTTCCGAAGGTTATTGTACAAATCCCGGGCGGCCTTTCTGGTGTTCACCACGCACGCTGCCCGGCCACGGGCAACCATCTGTTCAGCGATATCCGGCCAGGATGTTGGATGAAGGTCCGGCCCGGGCCAAACCGCCTCTACGCGTTTCAGGCGATCAAACAACCTGAGTTCGGCGGGAATCATTTCGTGAATTTCACGCAACCCGCAGGGAAATATATCGTCATCTTTTTTCCAGGCGGGCTGGGTCGCGGTGCAAAGCACGACCGTGCATCCCAAAAAGCCGACCATTTGCTCAAGCATCTGACAGGTAGGCCCGGAAAGCGACGGATTGAGCGTCTGACATTCGTCAAGAATAACGACGCTGCGGGCTATATTATGCAGCTTGCGGCAACGACCCGGGCGATTGGAAAATAGTGATTCATAGAACTGCATGCTGGTCGTCAGCACGACCGGAGCGTCCCAATTCTCGGCCAGTCTCTGCGCGGCTTCCGACTCCGGATTGTCTGCCTGCGACTTCTCCCCTCGGCCGGGCTCAGCCAGACTATGATGCTCAAGAATCATATTCTCTGCCGAATCACCCAGCGCCGTGCGAAAAACATTGGCATTCTGCTCAATGATGCTCAAGTAGGGCGCGACGTAAATTACCCGTCTTAGTTTATTCGCGGCGGCGTGTGCAAGCGCAAAGGCCAGCGATGAAAGAGTCTTCCCCCCGCCGGTGGGAACAGTCATGGAAAATATGCCCGTCGCGCGGCTACCGCTTTCCAGCGCCGCAGCCAGTACCTCAGCCCGAATGCGTGCCAAATCTAAATTTCTGCATTCTCCCGCACGTTGTGCGATAAAGGATAACACCTTATTTAGAAGCGGCGCGGCCTCCAAGGTTGGCGGGAGCGGCGGAACGGGCCAACCCATGCGGCGCGATTGAAAATCGGAGGTATCCGACCAATCCGCATCCACCAAACAACTGAACAACAGACGCACCCGTATATCGACATCCACCGCGGCAAAACCCGCGCCCCAAGCCGGCAGATGCATCGCGAGCTGTGAAAAATCCGCCGCAGCCACTGAGAAAATTTCATTTACGACCGCCTTGACCGCATTCCCGTCGTTGACAAGGTCAGCAATATTTGGAATCCCGCCGTGGTGACCCATGATGGCAAATGGGAGGTCACGGCGGCCTTTATCAAGCGCGTATTGTGCACCCATCTGTTTATGCCGCGTAGCGTCGCTCTTTTGCCGCTTGTTGCGTATCATCTCCTGAAATTCGCGCCGGTACTTCCCCAAATCATGCAACAATCCCGCTGCATATGCCGCCTCAGCAAACTCCGCGTCATTCGGACGGGCTTCCGTCGCAAAATCGCGGGACTTTTCCGCCACATTCCTCAAATGCTCGCGCAGCGGCTGCCAGTTCCTGGTGTCCTGTGTGCCGTCCGTATGCGCGTAATATTCCATTTCGCAAACCGTCCCAGACCCTTTTTTCCGGCAACCCTCATCCGCCCTGGACCTCGATCCCGCGTCCGCCGCCATTTTTTTCCTGATACCCGAACTCTAACCCGAAGGGTTCCCGCTGGCAAACTGTTTTTCCAAAATTTGTTTTTGACTGACATACGTATGTCGCTGAGCTATCCGCCAGGAATCACCACCGCCAATACCACACGAATATCCATTGAAATCAATCTCCACATCGTTCTGCCTCCCACATTAGCCAGGGGCGTCAAAGCCAATGCTGGTCAGCCGTGAATAGGTTTTGGGCGGGAAGAGCCATGACAAAGAACCTGGCAAAGAAACGAAGGAAGGCCGCAGGCGGTGCGGCCACCCCTGTATTATTAGAGCGCCCGTACGGACAACTGGTTTCGGATATCTCCGGCCTGTTGGAACCGGCCCAGCGCGGAGCAGCGCGGTCGGTTAATGCCATTTTGACCGCCACCTACTGGGCGATCGGTCGGCGGATCGTGGAGCATGAACGAGGTGGGAATGCCAGGGCGGGCTATGGGGAGAAAGTGCTGCCACGTCTGGGCGCAGACCGGACGGCCAGACATGGCAAGGGGTTTTCGCGGCGGAACATTGAGCAGATGCGGGCCTTCTTCCTTGGTTGGGAGATTGCGCAGACACCGTCTGCGCAATTCGAAGCGAGAGCGAAATGCCCGGCGGTGCCAGGAGAATTGGCCACGACAACTGTCCAGACACCGTCTGGACAGTTGTCCATTGAACCGCAAGACACCTTCAATTTCTGGCCGCGGAAGGTATCGCTGGCGGCAAATTTTGCGGGATAACCGTCCCCAGCGCGTCCGCGCACATTCCTGATTCGGCCGGATCATCGGCAACCCATCTGAAAACGGCCAGAAAATCCTTGACAAACTTGCATCGCCGATGCACTATGCGTGTATATGTGTGCGGGACGGATGGTTGCACACGGCTTCAGGGATAATTGTTCAAGACCGTTTCATGGATGACATCGCGAACGGTTACGCCAATGGCGTGTCGGGAGATTGCCGCCCATGAATGACAGATTTCGCCGCGCATTTACCCTTATGGAAATGCTGGTCGTGATTGTGATCATTATTGTGCTGATATCCATCAGCATTGCGGTGGCCGCGCAGGTGATGCAAACCAGCGCTCGCAAATTAACCCTGATGGAACTTCATGACCTGAACAACGCGTTTCTGCTGGTGGAACACCGCACCGGTACCCAGCCGACCACAATAGTGGCGTTTCTGGAGCAGTATCAACACATGTATCTTTTTCAGGATTCCAAAGGAGTCTGGCACGAGCGGCCCAATCTGCTGACTCAATTGCCCGCCAATCTTCTGGTAACCGGTCAGATTTCTGTTCCCGGCGGGACGACGACAGGCATTATTCAGGTGAAAGATGGATTTGGAACCCAAATTCTGCTGATGACCAGCCGATTGCAGAACCCGCACGCCCCCTGTTTTGTTTCCGCCGGGCCGGATGGTTATTTCAACACCGCCGATGACCTGCACAGTTATGACCCGTAACGCCGTGGCGCGCGGTTCAGTCGCCGAATCAAGCAGATCAAACAGATCAAGGCGGCGGCTGGTTATTGCGTTTGAACCAATGATTCAGCCGCTGGCGGCGGGCCTGGCAATGGCAGGTTTTGCCACCAAAAAAGTTGCGTCGCAGGAGGCGGTTTATCCATTGGCCCGTCGGATGGGCGAACCAGTGAATCAAATCGCCAAGGCCTCGGACCCGGCCGGAATAATCCGGGCAAATTGTGCAGATGCCATGGCTTGGCCTGCCGCCAAATCGGCCGATAGCGCAGCAACCGCCGCCGGCAACCTGACAATCTATCCAGTGGCGGCAAAGGGTTTTCATGCAATCTCCACAGTACTTCGCGGGTCGCAACCACCGGTGCGGGAATAGGTTCCGCTGAATGTGGACCCGCCGACCTTCAGCCCCTGCCAGACTATTTCCCCGCCGGCGGGTGCGTTCTGGCAAACAATCTGCAGGTAAAAGTTTCCAGAAGCGGTGTCAAACCAGACACTGCTGACACCCGGCGGCGCATATTGCCACATGCGGCTGGAATGAAATTTACACGCATTGCAGCCATTGGCTCCGGAAAAACATTGGCCGTTGGAAAAGGTGCACGACGAGGAATCAAAAAACTGAAAAGTGCCATCCCAAATGCAGTCGGCGGGCAGGCCGGCGGTGCAGTCTGAACAGGGTGAAAAATAGGTATCGGTGTAATTGAGAATAGCGATGGCACTGGGCGCGCCGACACAAGGATTGCCCCCACCGGCACAGCAGCAGCTTTCGCCGACACCGGCGAGCACCTGCCCACCGGCGGTGGAAATGCGTCTGCCGCCATCGGCACCAATTTGAGTCAGGGGTCCGGCCATGCGATATTCCGCGATTCGCCCCCAAACCATAAAGAGGCACCTAAAAGCTATAGGGCGCGATGCGAACGATAATGGTTTGGCGGCGCATGTGTGATTCGCCCGGGGCTTATGAAACCGAAGATCGCAACGAAAGAGCGGCGCGAAGCGATGGAATCAGAAACGCCGCACGAATTTGCGTTTAAGCGCGGGGGAATGCTGGTTGTAGCGCAGAATATTGGTCAGCCGGGCCGGCGGCGTCAGTCGGCAATCAGCGCTGCGCCGAATAGACTTACCGCATTGGCCGTGCTTAGGCGGCGGATTTCAGAAATTGAAACTTCACGTTCACATGCCAGTTGATCCGCCACATGCACCACATGGGCCGGTTCGTTAATCTTGAATTTGCGCACCGGCTGCGGGCTTAAATAGGGCGAATCGGTTTCCAACAGGAAGCGATCTTCGGGAACAAGCTTTGCGGCCTGGCGCACAAAGGGGGCATTTTTGTAGGTCACAATGCCGGTGAAACCCAGATACGCGCCATGCTCGATCCAGCAGGCGGCTTCATGCACGGTACCCGTAAAACAATGCAACACGCATTTGAGGTCGCGGAAATCGGCCATTATTTCCAGGGCGTCCTGATGGGCGTCGCGCACGTGCAGAATAACCGGCTTGCCCAGCCGCTGCGCCATTTCCAACTGCGTTCGAAACAGGGTTTTCTGCACATGGATGGGCGACGAATTGCCGTGGTAATCCAGACCGCACTCCCCGACCGCCACCAGTTTCGACGACGATTTTATGGACATTTCAAGATGGGCCACATCGGCGGGAGCAATTTCGCCGGCATGATGCGGATGAATGCCCAGCGCCAGAAACACATGGGGATCGGCCTGGGCAACCTGGCGGGCAAGGATATGATCAGCCGGATGCGTGCCGATGGTAATCATGCGCTGCACGCCGGCGGCAACCGCGCGATGAATCACTTCCTGCTGGTGTTCATACAAACCGGCGTAAGTCAGATGGCAGTGGGTGTCAATAAGCATGGCGGCATTGTAGCCCGGCGGCGTTCTGGTTCCAATTGTGCAACTGGCAACCACGAACTTAGCGCAATGCTTGCGTCCTGCGCACAGTTTCCAAGCCAAATGCTTACAAGAAGATTATTTGACCCGCAAATGGCGCTCATGAACGCGGTATAAAATATGTGCCACTGGGCCGCCCCGCTCTGTT
>JAJZOA010000014.1 GCA_021852225.1 Planctomycetota bacterium | reverse complement strand
CCTGTGTGCGGCCGATAAAATAAGTCACCCGTTTGTGAACGGTACCTTTGCGCGAAGACACAAAGCGGTATTCCATCCGCCGGCAGAAATCGGCCACGCGCTGCACATCTGTAATGCCCGTTTCTTCGGCCAATTCGCGTACCGCCGCCTGCCATTGGGTTTCATTTTTTTCCAGGTGTCCTTTGGGGTAATCCCAGTGCTTGCCGTAGTCCAGCAGCAAATATACCCTTCCCGCGGGTGTCTGCCGGAACAGAATAAACCCGGCGGACTGTTCAAAATGTAACGTTTTGCCGCGCGGTGCCGACCGCGCCGCGTGCGGCAATTTTCCCGCTGGCTGTCGCTTTCGCCGGTTCGCCGCGGGGCCTGCATCCCTGCTCATAATGGTTTTCCAATCAACTGGCGTTTATGTTTTAGAAACTTCAAATGATGATCCAAATGCCGCACATAAATGGTCAGCAGTTCGCCGAGCGTAATGCGTCCGCGCTGACTGTGGGTTCCGAATCGAGCGAAGGCTTCCACGGGCAGACGCCGCAGAATTTCCGCCGTCAGAATCCGGTTCTTTTGAAAAATATCGACTGCTGTGGCGGCGTTTAGTTCCGTATAGAACAGGCGGGCCGCAAACGCGCTTTCATCAAATCCTACCAGCATCGGATTTTCCTCCGCAATGACACGTTTCATGCGGTCGGAGGCAATCAGATCACTATCCATTAAATGAAGAACAATTTGACGGATGCTCCAGGTACCCGGTACGGGAATCGTATCCATGTCGGCATCGGACAATCCTTGAATGGCCGCATCCAGGGCCAATCCTCCGCGTGCATAGTCTTCGATTTCTTTCCGGGGGAAGTGGCTCATGGTTTTTACACTTACCATAGGACAGCCTCCTTTCCTTTGTCTGTATTATATCCAGTCCGGCGGTTGAATTGGAATTCTGCCGGACAGAATCTTATTTTCGGCCCGGTGTCCACGGCCGGTTATCCGCCGCGAGCTTCGCGCACGGTCCTGCGCGTTGTCGGTTACGGCGCCGAACCGATTGAAGAATTGTCGTTAAGGTTTTGCAGACCGCCGGCTCCATACCACAAGAACCACGCCCCCGGCGATTGCCGCGGCGGCAGCCAGTGGTTCGGCCATAAGATGGTGATGCACCGTCACATCCATGTGAACGGTGCCGACGCGAATAATCGGTTTGCGGCTTTGCCAGGTGATACCCTTGAACACCAGGGCCGCGGCACCCAATACGATCAGCGCAATTCCAGTTGTCAATTTCCAGTTCATGGTGATGGCCCTTTCGAATGAATGTGTGACATCGCACCGGCGGCAAGGCGGTCGAGTCTCACAAAGTCCAAGTCTGATGAGTGCCGTGTCTCTACAATTCTCCATTCCTCCGGCTTCCATTCGGGAAACCAGGTATCACCGGCCGGTTCCTGCGGCAGGTGCACGAACGTCAGATACATGGTATCCGAAACAGGGAGAGCCAGGCGATATATTTCCGCGCCGCCAACCACGAACAGTTCAGATTCGCCGGCGCCAACAGCCATCTCAATCGCCTCTTTGAGTGTCGCGACAGTTTCTATTCCTGCCGGCGGGGCGGCCAAACCTTTGCGTGTTAAAACCAGATTGCGGCGATTGGGCAGCGGACGACCGACAGAGTCATACGTTTTTCGCCCCATTAACACGGTGTGACCGGTGGTCAATTCACGGAAATGGCGCAAGTCCTCGGGCTTGTGCCATGGCAGTGCGCCGTGTGCGCCTATCAGGCGGGCCGGTGTCATGGCGGCTATCAGGCTGATGCGCAAAACAGAATCCTTTCTGGAAAATCAGATCAGGACCGCTCAGCGGCGATCTTATACCGCGACCTTAAAGCTGATCGGCGGATGCGGGTTGTAGCCTTCCAATGTGAAATCCTCAAATTTTAATTCGTCAAACGGCTTGCGGGCGATGTGCAGTTTTGGCAGCGGTCGCGGCTGGCGCGTCAATTGTTCACGTAAGCCGGCCAGATGATCGTATGCGGCCATAGGCGAACCGGGTTCAGCCGTATATATATGCGCATCTACAATTGTGTGGCCAAAATATCCGAGCTTTAATCCGCATTCTTGCGCGATCATCTGGGTCAGGGTCGCGTAACAGGCCAGGTTAAACGGTATGCCCAGTGCAATGTCGCCCGACCGCTGCGACAAATGACAATTCAGGCACCCATCCAGCACCTGAAACACAAAACTGTAATGACAGGGGGGCAGACGACTGGTTTCCGCGTTACCTGGTTCCCAGGCGCTGACCACCAGACGGCGACTGTTGGGGTTCCGTTTGATTTCGTCTATCACATATCGGATCTGATCAATTTCCTGCACTTCGGCCGTCGTCAGGCCGGTTTGGCGCACCGGCGCATGGCTTTTCTGAACGGGGTGCGGAAAACGTCGCCAGTAACGACCATAGGCGGTTTCCAGTTCACCGCGTTCATCCGCCCAGGCGTCCCATATTTTCGTGTGCGCCCGCAGATTGCGGATATGTTCCTCGCCGGAAAGATACCAGAGCAATTCGCGGAGCACCGCCGGATAATTCACCTTCTTGGTGGTCAGCAGCGGAAAGCCGTCCGCCAGATTCACCCGGTAAAACGCGCCGAACCAGGATATCGTGTCCACACCGGTGCGGCTTGGTTTACGCACGCCGTTGTCCATAACCAGTTTGATAAGGTCAAGATATTCGCGCATGATTAGGTTCCGGAAAAAAATCGGCGGCAAATTGCATTCCGCACAATTCGCCTTGCGATTTTTAGTTTACACGATAGCGTCCGGTTTTCGCCACGGCCGGCTTTTATATTGAGTCCCGGACAATCGGGCATAATAGCGGGGCGGGAATCATGGCCGGTTAAATGGAGGCGGAAAAAGGGGGGCGACTGGCCTGATGTGTCCACCGTTTTTAAGAACATGCCGGATCCGCGATGGCGATGCTCCGATGAATTAAAGGCGGTTTAATCGCGGTCAATTCGCGTTGCATTCCGGGTTCATGAGAGGCGCTTGGTTAATTCAGGCCGCTGCTTCCGGTGCCTTTTCCCGGTCGGCAATGGCGGCATAAATCTCCGCCCCGGTCTGGCATTTTTGCAGAGTATTGCGAAAGCTTTCGATTGTCATAAGCCGACTGATACTGGCCAGACATTGAATGTGGGCCGCAGTCTGTTCCGGCGGGCTGACCAACAGCACAATAATGGAGACGGGCTGGTCATCAATAGAATTAAAATTGATGGGGGGATTCACCTTTCCAATGGCTACCATCAGCTTTTTCACGCCTTGGCATTTGCTGTGCGGAATAGCCAAGCCATGGCCTACACCTGTGGTTCGCGTGGCTTCACGTTCCAGCACGCTGGCCAGCAATAATTCCGGATCTTTGACATCCGGAGATTTTGCCAGCAGCCCGACGAGTTCTTTGATGGCCGCTTTTTTTTCCGTGGCCTGCATGGGGGCAAGCACATCTTGGGGCCGAAGAATATCAGTCAAACGCATGAAAACGCCTTGCGATCAAATCCTAAACCGATTGTTTACTCTAAACGCGACCAGCCTGCGCTTCAAGCCCACCAGACTTGCCGCCCCGGCGAGTCGTCAGCCAATTCTTGGGCTGGTCGGTCATTTTTGCGGAAAATTGTGCGGTTTGCGCTGGTTTTCCGCTTTTCCGATGCAGATTTTCAGCCTCGGCAGGCAATAAATCCGGTTCAATGGTATTGTATTTAATCAGAGTCTGACTGAAAGTTGCGCCCCGGATTGCCGCTTTTTGCAGAAATCTGTTGTATGGCCGGTCCCGACCGGGCCAGTTAAATGGAGTTCATCGCATGTCGAATTTCATCGGGAGCTTTTCCGACCCCGACAAAATAATTCCGCCAGTTCCCGCATCTGCATCCGCACCTGCGCCGGCAACGGCGCCAGCGGCGGCTGCAATTTCGCCTGACGGCCTTATTCCCCTGGCCGATGACCCGCCCGCCGCGCCCGCCCCGGCTGTTTCACCGAATCATGAACCCGCACAAAATCCCGCTGTGCCGATGCCCGTGGCCTCGCGCGGAGTTGCTTTATCGTCCGCATCCGGAGTATCGCGTGTCAGCACCACGGATGTGGAAGCCGTCGAGCAGTTCGCTATGGCCTACCGCATGACCTGCGAACAACTGGCCAAAGTGATAGTGGGTCAACAGGAAGTCATCGAACAGGTGCTGACAGCCATGTTCTGCCAGGGGCACGTCCTGCTGGTGGGTGTGCCCGGTCTGGCCAAGACGCTGCTGGTTAAAACCATCAGCGATGTGCTCGAACTGGAATTCAAGCGAGTTCAGTTCACGCCGGACCTTATGCCATCAGACATAACCGGAACCGACGTGCTGGAAGAAGACCGTGCCACTGGCCGCCGCCAATTCCGCTTCGTGCGTGGACCGCTTTTTGCCAATATTGTGCTGGCGGATGAAATCAACCGCACGCCTCCCAAAACCCAGGCAGCCCTGCTGGAAGCCATGCAGGAACATCGAGTCACTACCGGCGATAACACGTACACCCTGCCGGAACCTTTTTTTGTTCTGGCCACGCAAAATCCAATCGAGCAGGAAGGCACCTACCCGCTGCCGGAAGCCCAGTTGGACCGGTTCATGTTCATGACACTGGTGAAATATCCCGATCCGGCACAGGAAATTCTGATCATGAAGCAGGCCACCGCGCCGGTGCGCGCCGCACTTTCCCGTCTGCTGGACGGGCCTATGATTATGGAACTTCAGCAAATTGTCCGCCGCGTGCCCGTGGCCGACCACGTGTATATTTTTGCGAGGGACCTTGTAAGGTCCACCCGCCCGAAGGAGAAAGATGCTCCCGCCTGGCTGGCCGATCTGGTGCAATGGGGTGCCGGGCCGCGCGCCAGCATTTATCTGATTCTTGCCGGCAAGGCCCGGGCAATTCTGCACGGCCGCATGCATGTCACCACGGATGACATCGTGCAGGTGGCCCATCCGGTTCTGCGACATCGGATTCTGACAACATTTAACGCGGAAGCCAATGGCATGACCAGCGACAGCATTATTGACCGCCTTATTAAAGAGGTCCTGCGCAACGCGACTGCCGCCTGACCGGCGGCTGGCTTGGTGGCCCATTTGGTCGAATGGTCCGCCGCGTTGGGAAACCAGGGCTTATTTTTCACGGAACACCTGTTTTCGGGAGATTTTTTGCCGCCGCCTGAATTATCTCAACAGCCCCCCCCGGCTTCCCGGCCTGCGGCCGCGGCCGCGCCGGTCTCGCTGGAACTTCTGGCACCCGCGGCGCTAGCCAAAATCAGCAAACTGGACCTGCTGGCGCATCAGGTGATGGATGGCTACGTGCAGGGGCTGCACCGTTCGCAGCATCTGGGATTCGCCGTCGATTTCGCCCAGCATCGACAGTATGTTCCCGGCGACGATATTAAACGCATTGACTGGCGGCTGTACGCCAAGGCTGATCGCTATTACATTAAACAGTACGAAGTTACCACGAATTTGCGGGCACATATTGTGCTGGATTGCAGTGCGTCCATGCGTTACGGCGGCACAAATGACCCGCTGAACAAGTTTCGTTATGCCCAGTTCGTGGCCGCGGCACTTTGTTATCTGGTGTTGCATCAGCAGGATTCAGTTGGTTTGGTCACCGTCGACAACAAAGTGCGTACCTTCATTCCGCCGCGGTCCACACCGTCGCATCTGATCAATCTGGTTCAGGCCCTTGAATCGACCGTCTGCACACGCGAATCCGCCTTAGCTCCGCTGCTGCACAACATTGCCGAGGAACTCGGCCATCGCGGCATGGTGATTCTGATCAGCGATCTTTTTGAAAAAACGGATGATTTAATCAAGGCATTTCATCATTTCCGGCATCGGCGGCACGAAGTTATACTTCTGCATGTGATGGCACCGGATGAGCTGTCTTTTCCATTCCGCAAATGGACGCTTTTTAGAAATCTTGAATCAGCCGATCATCGTCTGCGGCTGGACCCGATCCTGGTTCGCCGCCAATATCTGGATGCGGTATCCGCCCATCTATCGGCGATTCGCGCAGCGGCAGGATCGATGCGCATCAGCCACGTGCTGTTAAACACGGCAGAGCCGTTTGACCATGCACTGACGATGTATCTGGCCAAACGCATGCAACGGCGAGGAATGTGACGAATCTGATCGGCGGGCCGGTTGGTATCTATTACATATATAAATATCTCAATTTATTATTAGCATTTGAGGGGGCAATCTATCCTTCACCTTGTCCGGTGGGCTGCGGGGTTGTATGCGGCTTGCGGACAGGCAGGATGATGGATTGTGTTTTCACGTTGGGGGGCGGGCATCCTGCCCGCTTCGTCGCGTGCCCCAAGCGCTGCCCAGGTGGGGTGCCGGCATCCTGCCCGCCTGGTCGCCAGCCGCAGGCGTCTACCTTTGCGTCAGCTTGGGGGCAGGTGTCCCGCCTGAACTGTTTATGCCGCCCATTGTTCCTGTTGCTTATTATCCTTTCTAGCGCGGTGCATACGCAATCCGCCGGGGCGAGGTAAGTGCCGGTTTTTCGGCGGGCATTGGATACAACACCGGAGACGGGCCACGGGCGGAACGTCGGAACGGACCGATTGGCGACAAAATGCGGGCGGATGCCCGCGATTGGCTGGTTAAACTGAAAAGTTGACCCGTTTTCGTTCCATTGTTAACATTATAAAAAGAAGTCAAAGGTTGTTTCCGGCTCTTGCGCTGGAAAGCAGTCTTTGGCGATCTGACTGCAACTCATTGAGTTGACTCGGCTTGCGAGGCTCGCCTTGAGCTGGCTTGGGTGGTCATGGTTCGCCTGTTTGGAACCCTGATGCGAAACGCCTTCGCTATGGCACGCCGCTTTATGTCGGACTGGAATCCATCTGGTTTCGGGTTTGGTCCGGGCACGAAA
>JAJZOA010000071.1 GCA_021852225.1 Planctomycetota bacterium | reverse complement strand
ACCATCCAAGTATAAGCGCAAAGTGAAGGTTTGTCAAATATTATTGGCATTTTTTTCACGATCGGATTTTTTTATCGCTTCGTCCAGGCAACGGGGGCCTTGGATTCGACCACTGCGCTCGGCCGACTGATACCGCCGCAATTTGTTGTGCGCACCTTATAAAATACGCCGTACCGGCTTTGATTCGTCCATCACAATACATGTTTGAGGTCACGCCGCGGATTATGATGACCTAGGGGCCACGCCGTGTTGTCGATCGTTCTAACTGAGAACTAACGGCACCGTGCGAGGTGTTCCATTTCAAAGCAAGCCGCGTGCCAGATGGACGAGAGGCGATTGGCCCGGTCGGCCTCTCTGGTGTCGGCGACGGAATGCCAGACCGATCAAAAAGACCAAAACCAGCCAGGTGGATGTAATACTCCCCAAAAACCGGGCGCGCTGCGATGGTAGTTTTTTCCCAGTTTTCGGAGTCTATTTTGTGTCGGTAAAACGTCGCCGGTTTACGTTGCAGTTCAAAGCCACTGTGGCCATGGGGGCGATGAAGGGTCAGCGGACTATTGGTGAGTTGGCGGGTTTGTATCAGGTTCATCCCTCGCGTATTGCCGCGTGGAAAAAGCGTCTTGTAGAATGTTCAGCGATGGCATTTTAGGAATCGTCTGTTCAGGGGTCCAACCATTCCTCGCCGGCGTTGATGGCGCAGATTGTATTGGCCCAGAAACCTGTGGCCCCCATCGAAAAGGGGCTGCCGGGTCCCGGACTGCTGGCTCATATAGCCACCAGCAAGTTCGCAGACCACCTGCCTCTGTACCGATTGGAGGGCATTTTCGCCCGCGAGTTAATAATCGACTGCCATCAACCACGACTATACGCAATGCGGCGGCGGACTATCACGTATCTTTTACGTCAATGCTTGTGAGGTGGATACAACTATGCGACTTCCCCTGTGCTATGGCGTGCGTACAGGGCGGAGATATAAAATGGGGATTTGTATCCGAAGGATTTACGCGTAATCACATCTTCTCACTCAAGCGTGCCGCACCCCTTCGATCGAGAGCTGCCGTGGAATTCTATCAGCGAGACAGTGCCTTAAAGGCCTACCGTGAAGGAACCGGTTGGGGCATCACTTCGCAATGGTTTGATAGTGACCACAAAGGGATTGAAATTAGCGAGTCATATCTGGTGGTGCCTTCGACGCAACAGATGCTCATACTCCTGACGGCATCAGAAGATGATCTTCCGGAGGCTTCCGATGACGATTGATGTGTCGGCCGAAGAATGGTTTTGTTGTGATAGTTTTTGGCTTATTGTGACAACCGTGAATCAGAATCCAAGTATGTTTTCACTATTACCCAGTGGCTGCTGCGCACTGAACTCCGAAGGCTAATCATGAGGAGTTTAGGTGATCACTTTGGCGCACCGTTGATCGCCGATTCCATCTCATCAAGGACGGACAAAATATGCTCGAAGGGTGGAACAGGACCGAAAATCATTTCCTGCATGTTCTGATAATCCCGGTGAAGTTCTCCGAAGCGTGATTCTGGCGGAACCAGCCGAAGTGTGCCGGGGTGGGCCTTCGCATATTGGGCTGATGCTGATGCGAAGAAGACGCTCTTGTGTGCAGCAACTTTGAGCAGCAATTCCGTGTCTTTCATCGCCTCACGACCGATGCCATGCTCATACATTCGAACCAAATCGTAATAATGGCGCGACTGCCGATCGCGCAATATCTTGTTGGCCGGGGCGTGGTACCAAGAGTGCAGGATCGTCGCCTTTTCCCAGAATGTGCGCTCAACCGCCAAAACATGCACTGAGCATGTGGGTGATTCAAAGATTGCCGGGAAATCTTCTGCCACGTAGGGAATTACCGTGCCGTCGCTGGCCGGCCAATGATCGGAACGAGCGCCGATTTCCAGACGGACGACAGGGCGGATGTATGCGGGGCCTATGATCGCTGTTGCTGTACCACTGCCGGGATAGCGGAACACCAATGCCTGCTGATCGGTGGCGTCGTCCGCAAGGTTCAAAGTCCAAGTTTCCCCGGCGACTTTACCAAGCGAACTGCCAAACGAACTGCGAAGTTGGGGGAGAAGTGCGTCACGGATGAGTTCTCGGCATGTGTCCGTGAGCGAATCCAATCGCCTCTGACGTTCCTTGCCCGTCTTGGCGGCTGCGGGATCGGACTTGCCGCTAAATCCCAAATCACTTCGGTTGAAGGATAGATCAATGTCTTCCGAAAAGCGCTCAATGACTTTGAATACTTTCGCGAGCGATGTCCCCCCTTTAAAGAGTAATCCCGCTGGCGGCGGGTTCAGTGTAAAAAGGCGTTTTAGTGTCCAACAGACCCAGAAATCCTTTTCGATAATGGATGGACTCATTCCGCGCCGTGCCGCTACAGCGCGAAACAGGTCGGCTCGATCACTGGCTGATCGTTGTGCGAAATTATCCATGTCCGGCCTCCGTCGGCTTACTGGCGCGGCCTGCGATCTGCCGGACGATATCAGCCATCCAATCGGTGGTGTAGCGGGCATCTTTGAGCAGATCGTGCTTTTCCTTCGCCCGAATGACGGTCTTAAGCCGAGCCACAACGCGCGCATCCACTGCATGTTTGCCTATGTGCCGCAAGGCTTGGAATACCAAGGCGCTGGTCTGACTGCCCGATGGCAGCTCTTTTGGAGCAACATGCTTAATCTGCAATTCCATCTTTCCGACGCGGATACGCCGGGATCGCCCATCGCTCAAATACACAAACCTGGCAGGCACCTGTGTGGATAAGCCGAAAATATTGGCGGCGACGGCACCGGACGGGACCATGCGACTGCCGGTTCGGCGACCAATGGCTTGGGCGATCTGGCTTATATCCGGCGTGACTGCGATCTTCAAACGAGGATTGACCCGCGGGTAGTAGTAAAGACCACGCCCCAGACGTTGGATGTCGCCGGAACGAACCAAGCGGGAAAGCGCTTGATCGGTGGCATAGCGCGTACCAATATCAAGAAAGTCCTTTGGCGTAAAGACCTCGTCCCGGCCAGTCGACCGGATGCGGTTGAGAATAATCTGTTTCACGGTATCCATAGCAACGACCTTGTCAGAAAAGTGTATACGTTTTTCTGACGACCTGCAACCCTTTCGTCTTCGGAATCTCAGTGGGTATTGGCAAGGTCGTGTGACCTCATATTTCTCGCCGAATTCCGCCATCTTGAACAATTAGCGCCCCATGAGCAATGTTGTTAACCAAGCTGTCGTATTGTGTCGGCTGCAAGGCTCCGATCCATTTCTGCGTAATACTCCCCAAAAACCGGGCGCGCTGCGATGGTAGTTTTTTCCCAGTTTTCGGAGTCTATTTTGTGTCGGTAAAACGTCGCCGGTTTACGTTGCAGTTCAAAGCCACTGTGGCCATGGAGGCGATGAAGGGTCAGCGGACTATTGGTGAGTTGGCGGGTTTGTATCAGGCTCATCCGTCGCTGCATCCACCGGGAAAAAAAGTGGCTTGCGCCGCATCTGTTCCCATCTGCAAAGCCTTTTCGAGGGCCTTGCGGCGAAACACCGCAAGCCTATCACGAACCTGCATTTCACTGCCATTGATCCACGCCCCATCTGGGGCATTGTTTACCGCTTCGGCAACCTCCCGCAGCATGGCCTGCGTTATTTCCCGCATCTCCTCAATGTAGACGTCAGAGCCCCTTGGCCAAAAAGTCCGACGCCTGAATCACCGACCTTATTTCCAGGCCGCATTGCCGCGGCGGACATCCGATGATCCAAACCTTGCCAGCGTTGCAATCGCGGCAGCCGCGACCGCCGCATAAGGCGAATTCTATATTATGCAGCCGGAATTTTTCAGCCGGTCGGCGCGTCGATAAACCTTCGCACGTGGTCAACAAATGGATGGGAGACACCCAGGCGATAGCCGAGGAACATTATCTAAATGGTTGCCGACATGGATTTCGCCCGCGCCGTGGAGGCGGAATATTCGCGGCCCGCAAAGCGACTCTCCCGCTGCGAAAAATGGGGAAAACTAATGCGTTTCGATTTTCTGGCCTCTATCCTTAACCCATTTTGCGGGCCGGCTTTAGGCATTAAATCGCCCTGAATCACGTTGTTGCGATTGAATGCCTACTGGGCGTTGAGGGGCTCGAACCCCCGACCTTACGGGTGTGATCCGTACGCTCTAACCAACTGAGCTAAACGCCCGGCGAATCAGCGGCATATCGTACCAAAACCAGCGGCCAATGGCCAGTCTACAAGTTGCTTATCCGCGCCTAATCGCCGGCACACCCTTCGGCCAAGAGCCTGCCTGCGTGTGGCGATCAGCGCGCACTTGAATATCAAGTTTCCGTTCATTCACATCGAAACAGGCAAATGTCTTATGGGCAACCCAATCATTCCCGAAAGCAATCAGCGCGGTTGCGGAATTTCGCTCCGGAACATTCCCGGCACCAATTCGACCGATGCTGACTGGCGGCCAAACTAAGAGACTGTTCTGTGGACTGTATATTTCCATTTCTTTTGACTGCAAACTGTGTTCAATCGTGCGGGTGCTCGACCATGATGGCCATTTTAGCCGGATCCCGGCAGTCAATGTGCACACTGAATACTTCCGCCAAGCCGCCAAGATTTACAGAATGCTTCCGTACCAGCGGCCATATTATTTGGCGATCGGTATCTGGAATTGCTTTAGAATTCACAGCATCCGGAAGCACCCATTCCAATCGGCCTTCCGCAATTACAGTTTCCGGCAGTTCAATGATTTTCAAGGATTCAAAGCAGAACATCAGCCAATGCCCGCGGCCTTCATACGAGCGTTCCGATACAATTCCGCATAAGCGAATGTCTGCTACGGTCAGGCTTGCACCGGTTTCTTCTAAAACCTCGCGCACCGCACACTGATACGGCGACTCGCCAACCGCTTGTTCCAGCTTGCCACCCACCGGAGAGTAAAGGTGCTGATTGGGCGGTTTAATTCTGTGCAGAAGCAGCAATTGGCCGCGGGAATTAAAAATATAAACCAGCGTGGCGATTTTATAGGGCAGATCACCCACAATTTTCTCCGGGTTGGCAATCCGATGGACTATTCCATCGGAACTGCCGCAGAGCAAAACAAACGGAGGCGGAGGGATTCGAACCCCCGGACGAGTTTCCCCGTCACCGGTTTTCAAGACCGGCGCATTAAACCGCTCTGCCACACCTCCGAACCGTTGGTTCCACTACTTTACCCGCAGCCGTGAATTCTTCCAATACCGGTGCGGGACTGGCCTGCTGTGGCTGCCTGTCCGCACATTATTAATGGCCGTTGGCGCGCCGCCTGGCATGTGGGCTGCATCATGTTTTGCCAAAGTGCCAAAGGCGTGTTGAACCGATACAGCCGGTCATCCGATTATTGGCGAACTGCGGCGGCGGGAATTACCGCCGCCGGCGGGTGGGAAATTTTCCAGAAATAGGTCGGGTGGATTGCGTATTGGCCGGAATTGAAAAGCCGGTGGGCGAATATTCGTTTACCGGCGGAAGCGGCGCGGCAACCGGGTATGCGCTCTGTGCGGGCTGGCCATCGGCACCGGATGCCGCATCGCGATGGAGTCCGCGACCTGGTTCGGGCGAGGGAGTGAATCCGGGAATGCGGTATTCTTCCATCAGATGATTGGTGAGTTTTTCGATTTCCGTCTGCAGTTGTCCTTGGTCGCGAGCCACAAAGGTAAACGCCCGACCGGTGGCACCCATACGGGCCGTTCGACCCACGCGGTGCACGTAGGCCTCCGGGTCATCGGGTACATCGTAATTAATCACATGGGTAATTTCATGCACGTCAATACCGCGGCTGGCGAGGTCGGTGGCGACTAGAACATTTATTTTTCCCGTCCGGAAGCCGCGCATCACCCGTTCTCGCTTCTGCTGGACAAGGTCACCATGAATGGGGGACGCATTAATGCCGCGTTCTTCCAGGGCGTGGGCGACTTTGTCCACGCTGCGCTTGGTGCGGCAGAAAATGATGGCCAACTTCGGCTTTTCATCCGCGATAAGGGCGCGGAGTGCCCGCAGTTTATCCCATGGCTGCACACCAACCACGAATTGCCGCGCATCTGGCGCGGTAAGTTTGTCATCCGGTTTGGCGGTAAATATCCGGGCCACATTTTTTTTCATGTGGCGTTCCACCAGGCGTTCAATCTCGTCGTTAATGGTTGCGGACACAAACATGGTCTGATGTTCCGCGGTGCATGATGCCAGAATTTTTCGCACATCATCACGGAAGCCGATATCAAACATGCGGTCCACTTCATCGCAGACTACAAATTTCATGCGGCTAAGCGTAAGCACGCCGCGCTCCTGAAGATCAATAATGCGGCCGGGGGTACCCACAATGACGTGGGGCTGGCGTTCCATTGCCTTAATATCGTGTGGTACTTTGGTGCCGCCATAAACCACCGCGATGCGCAGCATTTTATGCTTGGCAAAGCGCACCATTTCCGCATGAACCTGCACCGCGAGCTCGCGGGTAGGCACGACGATAATGGCCTGAAAGCTTTCATCAGGGTTAATCAGTTGAAGAATCGGCAGTCCGAAGGCGGCGGTCTTACCGGTTCCGGTTCGCGCCTGGCCCAGAATGTCCACACCTGTCAGGGCGGGGGGGATGACCAGTCTCTGAATCTCGGACGGTTCAACAAAGTGAATTTCGGCCAGAGCCGTCAAAATAGCTGGTTCAAGTCCGAGCACTTCAAAGGCTTTAGGCAATCCCAAATGTGAATGATCCATCATATTTCTTTAAAACAAACTAAAAATGTAACCACAAACTCATTATTTCTACGGAAACTATCATAAGGTATCGGTAGAAAGGGTCAAGGTGGACGCCGACGGCGCGCATCGGCCAGTTTCAAACCGGAAAAGGCGGACTCTTGATGCGCTTGGTTCATGGTCAGCAATACGCGATAGGTCGCGCCAGGCCCCAACGGTCGGAATA
>JAJZOA010000118.1 GCA_021852225.1 Planctomycetota bacterium | reverse complement strand
GCGTTTCGAGTATCTCGGGAATCTGATGATCAATAGGCAACGGCTGCATGGGGAAAGATTAACCTATAAGGGCATGCCTTTACAGCCTCGGTTGCCGCGTTTCCACGATAAGCAAATCTATGGATCGGTTTTAGTGGCCAGCCACACTGCAACCGAATGTGAAAGCAAATGGTACGACTGATCTTCACTCGCAGATTTTTCGCGCGCATCTATTGGCGCGTTGGTCTATTTACGGCCTCGCGGCTTTTGTTACAGCAAGTCGCACGACGGTTATCGAAAAAGGTTCCGCGGTGTAGTGGACCATTTTGTCGATACTGCGGACGGTCTGCTTTCGCGGAACCACGCGGTTCGGATGGCGGAAAGTATTATCCAGGCCGGGGTTCGATTCATGGAGGACATACGCGGTGCCGACTGGCGCGATGCGAGTAAATCCATTCAGCCGCAGCGTCACGGGCATCGGACGGGCGGAGGGATTATCCATTTTGATGATCAATGTCCGCATATCCGCCGTCAGGCCGGCGTCTGCAAAAAACCGCTGCGGATGCGGCCCGGTGCCGGCGTAGCCTGAAACGCGAATGCGGGTCGGGACTATCTCCGCTGGCCGGTTATGATTGAACATATATTGTACCCAATACATGCTGCGGCCGAAGGCGGATGTGTTATTAAATTCAATCAGGTTAATGCGACAGGGTCCTGCGCCGGCGTTGTCCAGGGTGACACCATAAGATGCCAGCCGAACCAGATCGCAATTGCGTTCCATGCCGATCATAAACGCGGTTTCCGCCAGAGTAGAACGAAAATCGCCGTAGCGGGCCTTGGTGTTGCCGACGGCATATTCGCCGACGAATATGTCGGTACCGCGTCGTGGAACCGAATCATAGCGATGGTAGTTATTCAAAAACCATTGCTGATCGAAATAAAAATGCTGATCAATAATTTTAAGGTGGCCTGGCGGAACGCCTCCCCAGTCGTCCGCGATCTGCCTCATGTCCGGAAAAGCTTTGCCCAATGCCCGGGCCATGATCGGGTAATTATGATAATAGGATGGACCACCATTTTCATTGCCAATTTCCACCCACTTTATTCCGAATGGCAATGGATGGCCGAATTTCGCCCGCAATTTTCCCCATCGGCTGGAAACCGGGTCGTTGGCAAACGCAACCGCCGTCAGCATCTGATGAATGAATGGCTGAAGTTTTGTTCCCGGAATGGTTTGGGAATTCCACAGCAGGCCGGCGCTGGTGCAATAAAGAGGCGCGGCGCCAATGCGGTGCGCCAGTTTCATCCAACCCATGAATCCGAACCCGTCCGTATCGCGATAGCCCCAGTAATTGACATGGCCCGGGCGGTCGATCATCGGTCCGACGGTTTTTCGCCAGTTGTAACTGTCCGCCAGCGAATAGCCTTCTATGAAATTGCCGCCGGGGACCCGTAAAAATCCGGCATGAAGCCTCGCCAGAAGACGCACAATATCGTGACGGAAAAATTCCGGCCGCCCAGTCGCCTTGGAAACCGGGAACATTTGAATCAGATTCAGGTTAAAAATCGCCGGGCCGGTTGTCAGGAATTCCAATGCGCCATGGCGCGTTGTGCCCGTTGCTGTCAGGCGGCAGGTATAGCGCTTCCAGATGCTGCCGGCAATTGACAGTAAATGTTGGGCAAACTGCCGGGTGCCGGCCACGTCAGAAAGTTTAACTTTCAGCGGTACAGTCCCGATTTGCGCGGTGCGGGCGTAAAACGAAATCTGATAGGATTTACCGGTGTCAAGCGGCATTCCCCAGTATCCGGTATTAGCCAAGCCTGCGGCGCGACCGCTTGCGATCACCTGCACCGACAGCCGGTGCGACGGCGAAAGCGGCCGGATTGTCTGAAGTTTCAGCCGAACAGTCGTGCCCATGGGATGAATTGACTTCCATGCCAGCAGCGGTCCGCCCCGTGGCGGATTGTGGATGTGTCCGTCCGGACTGATCCATTTTCCATTTACCACCTTGCAGTCGGCGGGGGGTATGTCATTTTTGAAATCGGGGTTCTGGATCATCTGGGCGTACAGGCCGCCATCCACATCATGGCAGATGTTTTCAATAAAAAGCCCCCACATTTGCGGGTTTTCCGCGCGACCCGGACCGGCGGCATTAATCCGCACGGTTGCATGGGGCGCAGCCCACGCCGTCCCGGTCAGCAATCCGCTGAGCAAAAACAGGGTGGAATAAAGCGCATAAGGTAACGGTACCAAAGAATGTTTATTCATAATAAATGAATGTTATAAAATGATTGGAAAAGTTACAAGTCCGCGGCCCACCATGCATCGGCAGGTTCCCCCACGACCGGGGATGTGTGTTCAGTATCCGGTTCTGATTTGCCACGGCACATCTGAACCCGACCGGTCAGCCGCATCATGCGTCAGGATCGGGTAGTGTTTTGCGAATCGTTGTGTCAACTCGGTTCAGTGAATTCGCGATAAAGCGCTGCATAGGTTCCCTGCTTTTCCAGCAGCGTCCGATGCGTGCCGGATTCAATGATATGCCCCTGATCCAGCACCAGCACCAGATCGGCGCTGGTAATGGTGCTTAACCGATGCGCCACGACAAACGTGGTCCGATTGGCAACCAGCGTTTCCATGGCGCGTTGTATAAGCAATTCGGTGGCTGTATCCATGGCGCTGGTTGCTTCATCCAGCAGCAGAATGCGCGGGTTGGCCAGAAAGGCGCGGGTGAAACAGATTAATTGCCGCTGACCAAGACTAAGAGATGAACCGCGTTCTCCAACTTCCGTGGCAAAGCCGTCCTTGAGTCTAAGAATCGCGTCGTATGCGTTTAATTGCCGCGCCGCGTCCATGACCTCCTGCTCGGTTGCCTCCGGACGCGCATAGCGGATGTTGCTTAACACCGTGCCGCTGAACAGGTAATTATTCTGTGAAACAATCCCCATCTGCCGATGCAGACTCTCGCTCTGTATGTCGCGCAGTTCAAAGCCGTCAATAAGAATTCGTCCATTTTGCGGTTGATAGAACCGGCAAATCAGGCTGACGATGGTGGATTTTCCACAACCGGTCTGCCCGACCAGGGCAATCGTTTTGCCGGCTGGAGCGGTGAAGGAAATGCCATGCAGCACCGGCTTTGCCGGATCGTAGCCAAATGTAACATTTTCAAACACGACTTGGCCACTCACGTGGGGCAACGGACGGGCCGCGGGTTGGTCCGTCACTTGCGGCATTTCCCGCAGCAGCGCCTGTACCCGCTCCGCACAGGCCATTGCCATCATGGTGTCGTTGTAGAAATTTCCAAAGTTAATGACCGGACCCATAAACCAGTCCCAATAAACATACAGCGCAATCAGTTCGCCTACCGTCATGGGGCGACTGGCTGGATCCCGTGACGAATGGAACACCAGATAGGTTCCCAGCAGCAGAATGATTACACGACCCACAAAGCCCACAACGTTCAGCAGCGGCTGATAGACGCCGTTAATGTGCGCGGCCCGCATATTGTTGGCGGTATTGTGTTCCTGAAGGCCATTAAAGGCGTCCAGGTTCTGGTCCTGGCGGTTAAACGCCGTGACCACGCGCATGCCGGAAATATTCTCCGCCAGATTGGTGCTCACGCGCGTATAGGCTTCGCGCACGCGACGCCACGCCCCGCCCACCCGTCGCCGGTAGGTCAAGTTCATGAAATAAAGCACAGGCCCCAGCCACAGCACCGAAAGTGCGATGCGCCAGTCCATGATAATAAAGATAGCTGCGACGACAATCATCAATGACAGATTGCCGACCAGCGTATTAATGCCCCAGACAATAAAATTACTCATAGAGTCAATGTCGCTGGTGCCGCGCGTCAGAATGCGCCCGAAACGGGTTCGATCATAATAATTCATGGACAACTTCTGCAGGTGGCCGAACACGGCGCGCCGCAGATTAAAAATGACCTTCTGGCCAATCAGCGTGGTATGCCATATCGCCATCCGCTGGAGCAGCAGTGCGATTCCCATGGTCACTGCCCAGACCAGAATGGTCAGCACAATATTGACGTAGGCGCGATCCGTCTGATTCAAATTCAGTAAATACCGCTTCCAGGCCGGCGAACAAATTCCGGCAGCCCCCAGCAGCATGGAACCAAAAATATTCCAGGTCTTGCCGGGAATATCCACATCAATCAGTTGTTCCATGTAACGCGGAGTCAGAATTTCCAGCAGGGTGACACACAGTCCGATGAGCGTGGTCAAGGCATATTGCTTTTTGTACGGTCTCATCCAGTCCAATACGCCGCGTACCACCTTATAATCCAGCGGCTTGTAGTCGGCTTCCAGATCATCTGGAGCGGTATGAGTTTGAGGAACGCTATGCGCAGCGGGCCTGGCAAGCCGCGGCGACCGGTTCAGCTTTAACCAGTTGAAAAAGGAAAACCGGCCTCCCATCGGCCTGGAATTCCGCGGATTTGTCGGATCGACCGGTTGCCTGTTCATTTGGCCGCCTCCCCGGCAAACCGCGTTTTATGTGGCGACTCAGCCGGCAAAAGTCCGCTCGACCTGCCCAGCAACTGTACTTCCGCAATGTAGCGGTAATGCCCGGGCTGGGACATAAGCTGTTCGTGCGGCCCCAATTGGGTGACGCGGCCATCCTCCAGAACCACCACAATATCAGCGGCTTTCACGGTGCTTAGTCTATGGGCGATCACAAACACTGTCCGCTCGTGCATCACCAGTTCCATGGCCTTGCGTATCAGGTGCTCCGTTCCCGGATCCACAGCTGCCAGCGCGTCATCCAGCACCAGAATTCGCGGATTGGCGACAATCGCGCGGGCAATCGCGATGCGCTGTTTCTGGCCTCCGGAAAGTGTCATGCCGCGCTCGCCGAGCATGGTTTCATATTGCTGCGGTAAGGTCATGATAAAGTCATGTGCCTGGGCAAGTCGCGCGGCAGCCTCAACGTCACCATCGGTGGCGCCGGGATTGCCATAACGAATATTGGCGGCGATCGTATCTGAAAAGAGGAACGTTTCCTGAAACACAAACCCTACATTTTTTCGTAACGATGCCAGTGATACATGGCTAATACTCGCGCCGTCAATGGTGATACTTCCCGCCTGCGGATCGTAAAAGCGTGCCAGAAGCTGCATGAGAGTTGATTTTCCGGCACCGGTCGGACCCACCAGTGCCACCATATATCCGCCTGGCGCGGTAAAGGAGACATCCCGCAGGACAGGCCGACGGGCATCGTACCCGAACGTTACAAAAGAAAATTCCACCGTCCCCGGCCCGTCGGGCAGCGGCGGACGGTTGGGTGGATCCGGAATTGCCGGCGTGGCGTATAAAATTTCAAAAAACCGTCGGGCGGAAACCACCGCCGTCTGATACTGGTTGGTGATCTGGTTGATCTGCTGCAGACGGGACAGAATCGCGCCCATGGCCACGCCGAACACAAAAATATCGCCCGGATGCAATATCCCGCGCACCGCCAGAATCGACCCAAGTAAGAACAAAACCAGATTGGAGCCTGTGGCTATTCCGCGTATGACTGGAATAAAATTGGCCCACATGCCCACCGTCAGCATGGTCTGACCAAAAAGCCGGTCAAGCGTTCCATTGTATTTGCCGGCTTCCGTTCCTTCCGTGGCAAAAGCCTTTACCACCTGCACGCCGGCGACATTTTCACTGTAAATCGTGACCAGTTCATCACCGGTGTCCATCAGTTGCTTTTGAATCGGCTGCATTCGCTTGCCAAAACGGATGATGTACCATATCCAGAACGGCACCGGCAGCAGTGTGGCCAGACCGATCCACGGGTTAATCGCCGCGACCAGAATGTTGTATCCCAGCACATAGAACACAATTTCCGCTATGGATACGAGCGAAAGATTGATAAAGAATCGAATATTATGCAGATCCGACAATGCCCGGTTTATCAGTTGTCCGCTGGTGTGCTGATCATGAAAGGAAAACCCCACGCGCTGCAACTGGTCATAGACCGCAGACCGCATGTGGAAAACCATGTTCATGCTTAATCGCGTATTCACCACAGACCGGAAATAATTGCAGATTCCGGAAAGCAGGACAAACAGCGCCAGCAGTCCAACCAATATCAATATCAGATGAAACGGTCCATGCACAAAGTTATGCCACGCCTGGACCGGATGGCTGCCCGCGGTCGCAACAGCGCGGGTGTGACCGGCCGCCCGAATCTGTCGATGGTCCAGTTGAAGAAGCGTTTTGTCTTTGTTGATTACCAGTCGCGTGAGATTAACGGAAATCACTTCCAGCAGAACGCCGGCGACAACCAGTGAACAGGCGAGCACGGCGGTCTTTCGCACGGGCCGTACGAACTGGAACATGTATCCCAACAGTTGCCGGTTCGAAAGCGTTTCCAGCAATTGTGGATTCAGTGTCGAATTGCGATTCCTGTCCGGGGCAGCCGTCGCCGCCGGATGGCCCTGACGGGTCCAGCCAGCCGTTGATTGCGTGCTTTTGGCCGATTGTCCCGCGGAGGATTGTATCTTGTCTGCTGCCATGGTCGTATTTGCGAAAGGAGAGGTTATCCTGCTGCATAATCCTTGTTTAAAATGCCGCTACCGGTACTGTCACGTTCGCCCGCAGGGGCCTCGACAATTGAGTTTGAACGTTACCGCAAAAGTTTCATCCGGGCAAACCGCACCGCGTTAACAAGGAAATGCAGGAAATTGTTCCCATTCCTACCGGCCCATCCACTCGCGAACCGTGGATACCAGTATGAGAATCAGAAATAGGCCAATCAGCACCCAGCCCGTAATGACCACCCATTGCGGCTTGCCGCCGGTGCTTGCCGAAAGAATGAATTCGCCGCAATAGGGGCAGCGGTCCGCATCGTCATAAATCATTTCACACCGGCGGCCATCCGCCGTACTCGAATCAAGGGCTATCACGCGTCGTTGCCGCATCGGCTTATCCGCGCCAGGCTGGCGGTCCGGCTGGTGGATTGGCACGCTGGTGCTTCTGCCTTT
>JAJZOA010000007.1 GCA_021852225.1 Planctomycetota bacterium | reverse complement strand
CAAGGATCGGCTTACGAGCCGGCATCCAACCATGTCGATAGGCCCAACAATAACTATCTGCCAGATGGCGTGCATGAACTGTACAATGACGGGGCGGTGGTCTGGGTGCCGATGTCCAATGTGCGAACGCATCTTGACCCAAATGTCGGGTTTTATTTCGCGTGGTAACTTGGTGGCTTTGCGTATCCCGGTATGTATTAGTAGGTCGAATAGTCTTGTTTCCCTTTGAATGTGCTAATAAGGAAAAATGGAATGGGCGATGAAAATCTGGTTTGCGGAAGACGGGCATTTGTTGGGGGAGTTTTAGCCACAGGGGTGGCGGTTGGGTTTGGCGATGGTCGACTGATTGGCAAAGCGGAATCATCGCCGATGGGGGCGGATTCTGGACGCTTTGGCATTTCCGATGCGGCATACAGGCGGGCATGGAAACGTGCGGCGGCGTATGTAGCGCGCATGACGTTGGCGGAAAAAGTCGGACAGGTTAATAATCCCGGCGGTCAGGGGCCGTGCAATGGCACGGATGGTGTTCCCGCCATTCCTCGGCTGGGCTTGCCGCCGTATAACTATGCCTCCGATGAGGGGCTGCATGGATTGGTTGATCCATTCGTTGCAACGTCGTTCCCGCAGCCTCTGGCGATGGCGTGTTCTTGGAATCCGGAACTGGCCCTGAAAGTTTATTCGGCGGTTTCGGATGAAGCTCGCGCTTATCATAAAAAAGAAAAATGGGGCCTGAGTTTTTATTCTCCCCAAACCTTGAATCTGCACCGTGATCCGCGTTGGGGACGCTGTGAAGAAGCGCCGGGAGAAGACCCCTGCCTGGCCAGTTCTTGGACGGTGCAGGTTGTGCGCGGTATGCAGGGCGATGATCCCAACTATCTCAAAACCACCGCGTGCGCCAAGCATTTTATATGTAACAATACCGATGATGATCGGCAAAGCGTGTCGGCATCGGTCAACGCACGAAGCTTCTGGGAGTATTACACCCGCGCCTATCAGGCCTGCGTGCTTGAAGGTGACGTTTTTACGTTCATGGGGGCGTATAACGCCATCAATGGCATTCCGTGTTGTGCTGACCGCTTCCTGCTGACCGACCTGCTGCGGAAGCGCTGGGGATTTCGTGGTTATGTTACCTCGGATAACCCGGCGGTCTATAACATTTATAATCCGCACCATTATGTCCCGACCAAACATCAGGCCGCGGCGTTGGGCATTCAGGCCGGTTGCGACCTGATCCGCTATACTGGTCGTAGCCACGACATGACGGATAGTCTGGCCAGAGCGGTAGCTTTGGAGTTGGTCAGTGAGTCGGATATTGATCTTGCCATCACGCGGCTGTTGACTGTGCGTATTCTGCTTGGGGAACTCGATGCGCCGGAAAGTGTACCGTATAACCGTATCAACTTTGATGTGGTGAATTCGCCTGCGCACCAGGCGTTGGCGTTGGACGCCGCTCGGCAGTCCATTGTGCTGTTGAAAAATCACCAACAGTTTTTGCCTCTGGACAAGTCAAAATTATTAAATGTCGCCGTGATCGGCCCGACCGCGGGATTCCATCTCGGCGGCTACAGCGGTCGTCCATCGGTGCGCATTTCACCGTATAAAGGCATTGCCGCCGCCTTGGGGGTTACAGTGCATGATCATAATGGACAGGTCTGGCCTGAGTCACTCAAGAGCGTACAGGCCGGCGTTAAAACGCAAGCGTCAAGCGAAGGCGGAAGGAACATCTGGGGGCTTGACGACGGTTCCTGGGTGGAATATGCGCCGCAGGATTTTACGGACAAAAATCGCATCGCCATCCGCATGGCCAGTATTGGTTCCGGGGCGCTCGTGCGGGTTTGCATTGATAGCCTTGATGGCCCGGAAATCGCCACGCTGCATGTGCCGGACACCGGAGGTTGGCAAAGGTGGAGTACGGTATCGGCTCCGATCAGCGGCGTGACCGGGAAGCACAATGTGTTCTTCAAATTCAGCGGCAAAAGTGCAGGCCCGGGCAAAGGGCTATGCAATATGGAGTGGTTCCAACTGCAACCATTGACCGCCGCGCCGGCGGGGCACGCTCGCCCGGGTCATCCCACGGTGGTATACCATCCGGGCTGTACTGTCACCGGTCCGAAGGATGAGCGGATGTTTGCCGAGGCGGTGGCTGCCGCGCACCGGGCCGATGTGGTTATTATGGTTTGCGGTGTGGACCAGTCCGTGGACCGTGAAGCCCATGACCGAAAGGACACCGATCTTCCCGGCGTGCAGCATGAACTTATTAAGGCGTGCTATCAGGCCAATCCGAAAACCGTATTGGTGCTTAACACCAACAATACCCTGGCGGTGAATTGGGAGCAGGCGAATCTGCCAGCTATTGTGGCCGCGATTTTCGCCGGTCAGGCCCAGGGAACCGCCATCGCGGATGTGCTGTTCGGAAATTACAATCCCGGTGGCAAGACTTGCTGCACCTGGTATAAATCGGTGGATCAATTGCCGCCGTTCCACAACTATGACATTATGAACGGCCGCACATACATGTATTTTGAAGGCGAGGCTCTGTATCCGTTCGGGTATGGCTTAAGTTATACCACTTTCGAATTCAGTGATCTGCACGTCGGTTCCACGGAGCTTTCATCCGATCATAGCGTTAAGGTATCCTGTAAAGTTACCAATACCGGTTCACGCGCCGGGGCGGAAGTGGCACAACTTTATGTTGCGGTTCCCAAGTCGCCGGTCAAGCGTCCCATCAAGGAATTGGTGGGTTTCAATCGCGTGGAACTTAAGCCGGGAGAATCGCGCGTCATTACATTTGATTTGCCTTACAATACGCAGGCGTTATGGTACTGGCATGAAAGTAGCCGAAAATTTGTCCTGCAGCCCGGTGCGTTGAAGTTGTTGATCGGCAGCTCCTCGGCGGATATTCACCTGCGGGGTGAAGTTGATCTTCGGCCGGACAAGGAATCGCCGCTTGGCGGTCCAAGAACATTGTGTACAACCGCATGCGAAGTTTCATAGTTTTTGCCAATACCGTCTGACGCACTACCAGCGGCTTTTAGAAGAGAACGCTTGTATTTCTTACCGCTTCAAAAGAGCAGTTCGGAGATACTTGGTGTTCTGGAAATTAAGGTATTTTTCGGCGGTGTACGGTCGGCTGTTCGTGGATATGCTTATGGTTTGGCGGCATGGAGAAATGATAAGATGACGGACCCGGCACTGGCGGTAAAAGCAATTGATCAGCGGCGTTTCCGTCTGCGCGGCTACCGCTGGGTAATTTGCGCCGCGCTGTTCGTGGTCATTGCTTTCAACTACATCGACCGCTTTGTCCTTTCGGACCTTCAACCGACGCTTCATGCCCAACTGCACTTCGGCGACATTGCTTATGGCCAGATCGTGGCCGCTTTTTCCGCGACGTTCGCGCTGGGCTACGCACTGTGCGGCTGGTTTATGGATAAAGTGGGTATACGCCTGGGATTTCTTATCACGGTTGTGGTCTTCAGTGTTGCGGAGGCGGGCATGGCGCTGGCGGACAGTGTCACGGGCTTTATCTTCGCCAACGCTATACTGGGCTTGGCGCAGGCGGCGACATTTCCCGGCGCCATTAAGGCGGTCGGCCAGTGGTTCCCGAAAAAAGAACGGGCTATTGTGATCGGAATCATAAACGGAGCCACCAGCGCGGGCGTCATCCTGGCTCCGATTCTTGTGACACTGAGTATTCCATGGTTTGGCTGGCGCGGGGCCTTTGTCGCGGCCGGAATACTGGGATTGTTCTGGGTGATCTGGTGGTTCTTTAAATACCATGATCCGTCGGTCAATCCGCGGGTATCGCAGGCCGAACTGGATTACATCGGCAGTAATGAGGAACCGCCGACGGCTCATATCCGTTGGCTGTCACTGCTGAATTATCAGCAGTCGTGGGCGTATATCATTGCCGTCGCAATGACCGGGCCGATCTGGTGGTTTTATCTGGCGTGGATTCCCAATTTTTTCAATGAACAGCACCATCTGAACATCAAGGCCATGGTGCTGCCTGTGCTGATTATCTACGGCATGGCGGATGCCGGCAGTGTGTTCGGAGGGTGGCTGTCTTCTTGGCTGCTGGCTGGCGGATGGAGCGCCAATGCCGCGCGAAAGACGGCGATGCTGGTTTGTGCGCTGTTTGTCCTGCCCGTATTTATCGCCGCCCGCTGTGACAATGTCTGGCTGGCCTCCCTGCTGCTGGGTATGGCAACGGGCGGCCACCAGGGATTCTCCTCCAATATTTACGCCATGGCCTGCGATACAATGCCGGGAAAAGTCATCGGCTCGCTGGTTGGGCTGGGCGGTCTGGTGGGATCCGGACTTAGCACCTTTGCCGCACTGGGCGTGGGGTGGATTTTGCACGTTACGCATAACAGTTATGCCCTTCTGTTCGCTATTCCCAGTTTGGCTTATCTGGCAACCCTCCTGGTGATTCACCTTATTAATCCACACTGGCGGGCGGCGCATGATGTTGCGGTTTCCACGGCGTAAATCGATCCGGGGTATGTATGACGGTTAGTGTGTGACACATGATAAATATAGCGCTGGTAATTGATGCCATCGGGAGTTACGGCAGCGGCTTGTTGCGCGGAATATCGCGCTTCGCGCATACCCACCCCAATTGGACCGTGGAATATGAACCCTGGATGGAGGAAGAAAATTTACCGCGCTGGCTTTTTCGTGGTAAATTTCAAGGGGTAGTGTGCCGAATTCGAAATCCACATCAGTTTGCGTCACTGCGGCGTCTGCGGGTGCCGATTGTCGATCTGGGGTCTCTCGAGCCGCCCAAGGGTATTGCCAATATCCACAGCGACCATCACGCAATCGCGCAACTGGCTGCGGATCATCTGATTCAGTGCGGTCTGCATACATTTGCCTATTGCGGTTTTGAGTCACAGCAGGCATCGGAAAGACGTGCCGTGGCGTTTCAGCAGTACATGTCTGAAAAAGGGTTCACCCCGCAAGTCTTTATAAGTCAAAGCCGACGTGGGACCGGTGCGCGGCGAGCACCAGGCTGGCGATCAAGCATTGATTATGCCAATTTGTTACCGTGGCTCAAGGCTCTGCCCAAGCCGGCCGGTATCATGGCGTGCAATGACATCTGCGGCAGACTTGTGCTGGCGGGATGCCAACACGCCGGGATACATGTTCCCGAGGAAATTGTACTGGTCGGAGTGGATAATGACGAAGTGCTGTGTGAATTGGCCGTGCCGACAATGACCAGTGTTGATCCGGCGGCTGATAGGATTGGATTCGAAGCGGCGGAAATGCTTGATAGTGTTATTGGCGGCGTAAAAGCTCCAAACAAGCCGCAGTTGGTTCCGCCGGCGGGAGTGGTCACGCGCACGTCCACGAATACCATAGCAGTAGCCGATCCGCTGGTGGCTAAAGCTCTAAGATATATCCGCGAGTATACCGGCAGGGGGTTGACGGTTGACAGTGTGCTGGATTATCTGGCCAATGACAACATGCTGGTATCCCGCTGCACACTGGAGCGGCGATTTATGTCGGTCGCCGGATTTTCCCCGTATGAAGAGATCAATCGTGTGCGACTTACTCGCATCGATCGTCTGTTGCTGAACACCCGCTATCCGTTAACGCGCGTGGCTGAACTCACCGGGTTCGACGCGGAATCACATCTGAACAGATTCTTTAAAAGGTATCGGGGTCAAACCCCCGGTCGGTTTCGTCAGCAATCGACGTGAGGGCGTGCTGCGACCGTAAGCAGCAGCACTTGGACAAAGCCACTTTGTGCCCGATATTACTTTCGATGTGAATCGTTATGATAAAAAGTGGTACAACACTTGATAAAAAGTGGGACTTGTATTCATCTCTCATTGATGGCAAAGTGTCATTCGACGAACGACTTGCGTGCGGTATGCGGGTTTATGCCGTAAGAAAGGATGGTTGATTTCGTCGCACTGGGAAGCATCCGTGGCCGGGCAATACGTGATTCCATGATCGATGCCAAGGTTCCAGTACGCACCGAGCGTGGCTTTTGTGGTAAGAGACGGTGAGAAGTGTATTGCAGCGGCCTGACGAAAATAATCACTGATATTGATTAAATTCGGAACTTCCTTTTGTGGGCGCTGGAGGTATAGTTGTGAAGAAAGGGAGTCAAGAGAGATTGACATTCGCTGCCGCGGTATCGGCCGCGGAATAAAGAAGCAGGTTTGGTTGGATCGTTTTCCATGAGTTCATGATAAGGTAATAAGGAGTCCACACATGAAAGAGTTTTTGATGCACGACGAGAAAGACGGCGTCGGCGTCGCAGTTATTGACATCAAGTCCGGGCAGGAGGTGCAGGGGGCGGCACTGCATGGCCAAGCCGCACCGCGGGTGAAGGCCTTGATGGATATTCCACTGGGCCACAAAATCGCGCTGCGCGATTTCCAGCCCGGTGATACGGTCATGAAATATGGTTGTGATATTGGTAAAGTGGTCGCGCCGATCAAAACCGGCGAGCATGTTCATGTTCATAATTTAAAAACGAAGAGGTGGTAAAAAACAATGAGTATTTCTACATTCAAAGGGTATCGTCGGGAAAATGGCCGTGTAGGCATCCGGAATCATGTCGTGATTCTGCCGGTGGATGACATCTCCAACGCCGCATGTGAGGCGGTGGCGAATAATATTAAAGGAACGTTGGCACTGCCGCACGCTTATGGGCGGCTGCAGTTTGGTGAGGACCTGGAATTGTTTTTCCGCACGATGATCGGGACCGGCGCAAATCCCAATGTGGCCGCGTGTGTGGTTATCGGCATTGAGCCGGGCTGGACGCAGCGCATCGTCGATGGAATCGCCAAAACCGGCAAGCCGGTGACCGGCTTTTCCATTGAGCGCCACGGCGACATTAAGACCATCGCGGCGGCTTCCGTACAGGCCAAGCAATATGTTCACTGGGCCAGCGAAATTCAGCGCGAGGAATGTCGGGCGGAAGAGTTGTATATTTCGGTGAAATGTGGTGAATCCGATACCACCACCGGGCTGGGATCATGCCCGGCGGTGGGCAACGTGATTGATAAAACCGTCGCCCAGGGTGCCACCGCCTCTTTCGGCGATACCCTTTGAATGTAGAAATACTCATTGTTTTTTACC
>JAJZOA010000066.1 GCA_021852225.1 Planctomycetota bacterium | reverse complement strand
TGGAGGCTCCGTAACCGGATACGGCACCTCTATAAGCGAGATTTTTGGGTATCCCGTTCTTGACATTAACGACTCTGGAACATTTACTATTCCCGCCCTGATTACAAGCAGCGCGATTACAGTAAATGCCGACGGCACGGTGACAGATATGGGACAGGCATGTGTGAATTCTTGGACAATCTCGACCCAATACGCGCCCTGAACGGCAGCTGGAGCTTGGATCCCGTGTCCGTTTTATTCACAATTAGCTCCCGTAGCCATTGGCGGAGCACGGAGAATACAATCTTGGACTGTCGAGCGAACAGGTGGATTATCCTCGGTGGGTCATTATTGGCAGGGATATTAATTTTCGGCGGGCTGATGAACTGTTATTTTAGCCTCGTTGCCCCGCAGAATATATTTCAAGCCGCCAAGATGGGGGATCTCGCATCAGTGCAAAGATTTCTTAGCGTGTGCCCTTCGCTCCTTAACACTCGTGAATCGACCGGGGGTGTCAAAGGCTATGGACAAAGGGATGAATTAACGCCTCTGGATGTGGCTATCGTTTATGATCGCTTAAACGTTGTCGCCTATCTCCTTCATAATGGCGCATCTACTCAGGTCGATGGCGGGTCGCTACAACTTGCGTTGGCTTACGGCCACCCGGATATTGCGGAGTCATTGCTGCGTTCAGGCATTCGCGAGGATTTCTTGGCTGCGGCCGGATTGGGCGATCTTTCATTTATGCGGCGGCGGATTAAATCCGATCATGGTTTACTGACGAAATCTGGGCGATGGGGACCCCCCATTCTGATGGCTCTTGACGCTTCGAATGAAGCATCCGTCCGATGGCTCGTAAAACGCGGCGTCCGTCTCGACGCTCGGGTTCGAGGATTTCCTTTGCTTTTCTTTCCAGCGTTCAGGCACCCAAATCTTCAAATGGTGCGACTGCTTTTGTCTCTCGGAGCTAATCCAAATCCGAGGCTCTATCCAGACTCCCACCAGAGGCTCCTCGATTTGTTGAAGGGAAACCCCTTCTATAACACTGGCCATGGCGCAGGGGTAGAGGGAACGCTTCGCGCAAAGATATATCGCCTTCTCATGAGAAAATCCGCTAATTAAGAGATCGTGAACTCGGGGACCCAAAAACATCGGGTCCATCGCTAACAAGGAGGAATGCAAAAGAAGCAAATATGACGGCAGAGGACGGACGCCACAAGCCGGCCAAACGCGCGCGGGTGGGCGGAGGCTTCATTCTGGCATTAGACGGAATCGGGGGAAAGCCCGCCACGTCTCCGGGGTGGGCTGGAATCCGGTGGCACTGATTAAATCATCGGGAAAGCTCGGTGGCATCGCCTGGCCGACGTGGAGCGCAGAAAATGGTGCCGGCCCAGTGGGCAGATGTTTTCTGGTTTGTAAATTCAGGATATTTATTTTTTTCTGCATTGAGTCACTCCATAAAAAGTTGCGGTTTTCAAGTCCCTGTCGCGGTGGGCATCGTGGCTGGTAGGGGGGTATGCGGACCGCTTCTTTTCGGGCGAGTCGCCCGACCCCCCAAGGTGTTTTGGCCTGCGGTATGTGTTTCACTGAATTTAGCTGCTGATTCCGTGCCTTCTGACGGGGTATTGGCGGCGGATACTGGTATGACAGTTCCTCCGCCTCCGCTGTGGTCTTTTACAATACATGACGATCTATGAACAGAAAAATAGAACTCCCGCCAATTTGCTCATGGAAACATAATTTGTGGAATCTGTGGAATCTGTGGATCGGTTTATTCCGGTGCGCCTTTGTTTCGTGGTGATGATCATTGGCTTGCGGTTATGCGTTACCCGGCGTCTTCGGCGGTGAACACGGCCCCTGGCTGTTTCTTTTCAGGCGAGACGCTCGACCCCCAAGGTGTTTTGACCTGCGGTATGTGTTTCACTGAATTTAGATGCCGATTCCGTGCCTTCTGACGGGGTATTGGTGGCGGCTACTGGTGTGGCAGTTTATCCGCGTCCGCTGTGGTCGTTTACAACAAACGACGATCAACGAACTGAAAAATAGAACTCCCGCCAATTTGCGCATGGAAACAAAATCTGTGGAATCTGTGGAATCTGTGGATTGGTTTATCCCGGTGCGCCTTTGTGTCGTGGTCATGATTATTGGCTTCCGGTTATACGATATCCAGCGTCCTGGGCGGTGAACGCGGCCCCTCGCTGTTTCTTTTCGGGCGAGACGCCCGACCCCCAAGGTATTTTTGGATACACGGGAGAGCCGCTTATGAAACTGGCGTGCGCGCTGCACGGTGCTCTTTAAGATCAGGTTGTTGTATCTTTTTCGTGCCTGCCGGGCGGCAGTGCCCGCAGGCGTCGTCCGGCAAGTGTTTCGAATTTGCACAGGGCGCACCGCCAAATCATTGTGGGGCGTGGGCATCTTGCCTGCCAATCGGCAAGATCCGATATTCGGCACGCTCGCCCCCATCGCGGCCCGCTGTCGGCGGCCTGCCGGCAACGCCTGAAAACTTGTAAGACTAAATGTGTCGTCCCCATTCGCCATCCGCATGTATCATCCCCAAACCCGTCATTTACCTGCCAGCACCATTCTTTCAAGACGTTGCCATTGTAACCATTCATGGCTTATCTGTGGACCAAGCTTGCCTGCATTGGCCACTATTTTTGGGTACCAGTTGGCCATCCAGCCAGCAGTGTTAATGATGCGGGCCTTTTAAGGCGACTATCGAATCAGTGGAACCACCGCCGCGGTTATTCTTTACAGCCTCCTTCAGACCTGCAAACGCCATGGCGTGGAACCCTGGGCTTATCTGCGAGATATCCTGACCCGAATTCCGGCACAGCCCGCGGACAAACTTGATGAACTGCTGCCGGACCTGTGGCAGGCGGACCGGATCAAGAAAAAGAACCAAGACGCTCACCGGGCCAACATCGCAACTGCCGAATCAGCCCCAGCCGAAGCGGAAAAATCCGCCGCGTAAAAACGCGGCCCAGAGACGCGGACGGCCCGCAATCTGCCAGAATCAAAATAGCCAAACCGTCGACCGCCCGTCCGACCCCAGCAGTTGAAATTAAAAACAAAACACGCAGCCTGAGTCTACTTGCACTTCGCGGGGCGTTTACCATTGGCGCCCGGCGCGGACGTTGGGCCCATGACAGTTCCGCGGCCGCGATTTTATTTTGATGATGGCACAAGCTTTAGCCGCGGATCGCCAAGGATAATCCAGTCGCGGCTGATGTCTCTCTGCAGGGCCGCATCCGCGATGGTCAGGAAGTGATCTCCCGGTTTTAACGGTACGTTTATCAGAATCGCGCCATCCTGCGGCGTTACGTCCAGCTTCTTATACCGCAATCGTCCATCCACAATGACCCAGACATCCGTCGAGGATTTCGGAACATGCTTCACCGTTGTGGTGAAAGAATCTCCGACCACCGCGCAGAACTGTGACATTTGCAGTCCAGGATGCAGCCTTTGAATGCGGCGCAAATTGAGCGTAAAGCCCTTGTTCGGATGCATGTAGATAATGCTGTGACCTCGCCTTGAGTAATCAATGTTCCCGAGAATTGGTGAGACTGGCTGAATGTGCCGCAGTTTAAGGGCCGGAAATTTGCCACCTGCCCAAAGCAGATAATATCCATTGCTTTGGGCAACTGGAAAAACAAAGGTATCGCCTGCGGAATCAACCTGAGTGGGCTTATTTCCCCCAGGCACAAAACATCCGTCCACCACAGGCAAAAATGCGAGACGATGATAAATAAAATCGCTCTGGTAATTTCCGATCTGTGGTAACATTCCACCGGTACCAGTTGCGACGTTAATGCCATTATCCACTTGGCGCGTCGTGCCATCTCCGCCACACAGAATGTCCACCACGCTTAGCGTTGTCGGCTCATTGTCAACCTGTTTTACGAAGTGTTGTTCCCATGCGGTATGGCGCAATGGTTTGATGCTGTTGCCTCTGACATACGACGCCTCTCCAGATGTTAGCATCCTGCTTATCGGGGCAATCCCGGTCGCAGGGCGATTGCTGACCCGCACGCGGCCTTCGTATACCCCAACAGTTGTCTTGCCGCTCCTGTGCGCGTGTACGGCAAACCACGTTCCCAGATCGCGAATTACCGCCCCAGACGTCTGGATGGTGAAATGCCCCCCAACCGCTCGGGCAACAAGTCTGCCCTTGAGAAGCAACAGGGCGGATGCGGATTTAACCGAAAACCGCGCTGGTCCCTGAACGATAACTCGCGGTCCCGCGTTGAATGCTATATTGACAAATCCTGATTGCAGATTCAGGATGTGGCCGGCCACCAGGCTGTTGCCCACCGACAGCGGGGTGCGCCAATGTGCGCCATATTGGCTGGTTATGGAAGCCATACTGGCTTCGGCGGCTGATTTATCATTTGAGGGAAGTCTTTTGCGACCGGGTATGGTCAGCAGAAGAATCAGAATCGCGGCAGCCACCAGCATTGCCGACAGAACGCTGCGCCACGATGCCAATGATCCGGGGGAAGTGCTCTGACGATTCGGATTGTCCTTTGGCGGCAATGTTCCGGCATGAAGAGCGTCCCGGCGGAAGACCTGAACGATACCACATCGCGTCAGTGCAAGGTCGGTAAATTCCGCACGGCGAAGGTCGCTTTCCAGAAGGATCAGGCGTAGATCGCCCGCGTCTTTTTCGGTCAGGGTGTCATCCAGATAAAGCGATATAAGGCGTGCGAATTCCGCATCATCGCGAATGCTGGAACTGTCCATCGGTTTATCCATATTAGTGAATCCGATATTAGTCGATAATCGCCATGCGACGGACAATGCATTCCTTCAACTTCGCATGGATTCGCATAGTGGCCATATATATTGTCGGCACTTTGCACCCAAGTTTTTCGGCGATCCGTGGTGATTTAAGCCCCTGTTCATAGCGCATGGCCAAAAGTTCCCGTCCGCGCGGATTCAACTGTTTCAAACAGTGCCGCAGAGCATCAAGCAGGCCCGTCGGCGCGGATTCATCCCATTTTCGCCAATGTGCATCGAGCAGGTCCAGCAGTTCGGTATTAAACAACTGGGCTCTGACGGAACGTGCTCGCGCCGCCTCCATGGATTTGCGCCTCGCCGCCAGACGCAGCCAACCGGCAAGGTGCTGTTCGTTGGCAATCGTTTCACGTTTTTGCACCGCCAAGGAACACACCTCCTGGAATACATCTTCGGCCAGATCGTCATCGCGCAAAATTGCCCAGCAGTATGCGAATATCTTTTCACGGTCGCGCACCAGCGCACGGATCAGGACTTCATCACTGACGGACACTGTTACCTTCTCCGGTTACCTTCTATCGCACTGCACACCGGCCAGCACCATTTCGGTTTGCTTTGCCACGATCTACACACCAAAAGTCCTTGGCAAGCCATACCTGCGGGATGGTTTTTCCGTCACCACCGCATGACCGGTAACTACCAATGGCCAATTGGCCGATAAACTATACCATTCAATTGATTAAATCCGAAAAAATACACGAATCACGTATAGATTTTGCCGTTGGGGCCATTAGGTATCAATCGTGCGGTGCGACCACATTGGTGTGGTCACCAATCAACTGTTGCGAATTTCAAGCGATTCGATTTTGCGATGATCTGAAGGCGTTTGCTGGAAAAATGCGAAAAGAGCACTTGCAGGCTCCGCCGCACCGCGTGTTCTAAGTCTGTCCGAATCGACGGAGGGGACGTTCTTCTTCGTTTGAAACTTATCGAATATGCCGGTCATCTTGAGGATCGCCGTCATGTTGGAAATCTGGCTCCGGTATATCGGAAGGAGCCTGGCCTTATTAGGAGAATCCATATGGAAATCTTGTGCAAGCGTTTGTTGGCGGCGGCTGTCGCGATGGCCGCACTTCTAACGGTGGCGGGTACCGGTCGGGCTGGAGTCGTGTCCATTGGTCTGAATTTCACCGGTGGCAATGGTGGTCCGTTTAAGCTTGATGCGACACCTCCCGGCCTGCCGGCTGGGGTTGTTTCACAAAATAATTGGAATGATCTGGCGGGTTATTCTCAATCCTCGCCTTCGGCGGCCTTTCAGGATAACACGGGTGCCGCGACCACAGCCACCGCAACCTGGTCCGGAACGGACCTCTGGGGAACTTATGGTTCCAGCCAGAGCAACGCCAATCTGCAACTGCTCAATGGTTATCTTGACACTCATCATCAAACGTCGACGGCGGCTATCGTAACCGTCTCAAATATTCCATTCGCGACCTACGAAGTCATTGCATATGTGAATTCGGATCATCTGAACACTGCGTCAGATCGTGCTTTTGGCAATGTCGCTCTTTCGGGCGCATCCGGCGGAAATGCGACTTTTTATTACACGGCGGTCGGACCGGTCAGCTACACGTCTGCACAGTTGCTCGCGGGCGGCGAATTCATTCAAGCTACCGCCACCAGTGATGTGGGCACCAACAATCCGCTGGCTGATTATGCGATTTTCACCGGGGTCACGGGAAGCTCCTTTACGCTTACCAATTCCGCTGAAGGCGCAGTGGGTAGCGGCAACAATACAGGATTAACCGGCCTCCAGATCGTGGATACCGCGGCGGTTCCGGAACCCTCCACTGCCGCTCTGGCGGCCATTGGTCTGCTGGGCCTGATTCTGATAAGACGTGGTCAGGAAACAACCTGACAAAATAAATTGCGTTCAGGCAGCGGCGGCAATTTCGGTGATACCGGAATGCCGCCGCTGTTTTTGACGGTGTTCGCTGTCTGGCAGGAGCTTACATGGCTTTGCACAAATCCGGTTTCACCAGATCATCGGCGGCCTTTACCCTGGTTGAACTTCTGGTGGTGATCGCCATTATCGTGATTCTGATTTCATTGCTCCTCCCGGCGCTCTCCCGCGCCAGGGAACTGGCGCTGCGAACAGCGTGCGCCAGCAATTTGCATCAACTCGGCGTGGGGCTGTTTGCCTATGCCTCGGAATATCATCTTTATCCGCCGCAACGGCTGGCATCTGGTCTTGAAATGACGCAAGCGTCCCCAAAACTGTTTGCATATCCAATCTCGCAGGAAGATAGTATGCCAGGAGTGGAATTTCGGGCGCTCGCGAGCATCCTTGGATCGCAAAAGCAGCCTCTGCTGGCCACCGATCCACTTCCGCAATGCCTCGCTATTTTAAGTTGCCCGGAATTTGCGATCCCGCCTGCGGTGACCAATATTGCGGCGGGCAGCCCGCCGTTCAGCAATTTTCGTTCCCAATACAGTGTATTGTACCGGGATACCTATTGGCCCAACGAGACAGGCTTTTGTGAAAAATATGGTGATCCAAAGCCGCAGGACTATTATGCTGAACTCGGTTATTGCTATCTTGGCGGAAGTTATTGGTGGCCCGGTCCGAGTGGTGGCGGCGAAATGAACAATGTAGTGGATTCGCCCCTGACCACGGCAGATAATCCGAATTGGGGGCTGGCGGCGGATGTTATCAGCACAATCAGTTGGAGCCCATCCGCACATACTGCCACAAATGGCGGCAACGCGGGCGGCAATGAACTGTATAACGATGGTCATGTGGATTGGATCAATTGGAACAATGGCAAGAATATGATTATGAATGGCGGCCCATTTTATCAATTTTATTGGCGGCGAACCGAGGCAATGCCCTGAATAATGCCGGCCTGGCTCGTGCTGGTACGTTTCGGGTATCATAGCGACATGTCGCCGCTTTCCAACATTTTCTTACCATTTAATTAACAGGATCGACTTCATGACCTTATCCAATAGTTTCGATCGACGTACCTTATTGCAACTTGCCGCAGCCGCTGCCATCGGCGCTTCGCTTGCCAGTCCCCCCGTTCAGGCGGCGGTCGGCCGGAATATCGACCTGGATATTGGCTACCCCGATCTCTCCCAACGACCCCAATCGCCGTGGCGCAGCCGCTTGAACATCAACCGTGATTGGAAGTTTACCCTTGGCGATCCCGACGGGGCGCAAGCCGTTGATTACGCCGACGAGGATTGGACCGCGATTGGTCTGCCGCATTCCTTCAGTCTGCCCTATTTTCAGAGCACTGAATTTTATGTGGGCTACGGATGGTATCGCAAAAAACTGGATATACCGGCGGAGTGGCACGGCAAACGTATATTGTTGGAATTTGAAGCGGCATTTCAGCATGCTCATATATTTTTTAATGGCCACCCGGTGGGTGAACACAAGGGTGGTTTTACCAGCTTCGCCATGGATATTTCGCAATTTGTCAAACCCGGCGAAAATCTGCTCGCCGTGCGCCTCAACAACATGTGGAACCCTGAATTGGCACCGCGGGCAGGCGATCATATTTTTGATGGTGGTTTATACCGGAATGTATTTCTGGTGGCCACCAGTTCACTTCATATCCCATTCCAGGGCGTTCGAGTTACCACACCGCAGGTCTCCGCGGAATCGGCCCGGGTGAATATTCAAACCCGTGTGATTAACAGCGGGCCTGCGGAAAAACGTTGTATCGTGGTCAATACAATTATAAATCCCAATGGTCAGACGATTGCCACGTTGCGCTCCAGCCAGTCGATTCCCAGCGGTGTTGACCATCTGTTTTCTCAAACCAGTGGGGAAATCAGCCATCCGCAGCTTTGGCATCCGGATCATCCCTCTTTGTACCGCGTTCAGACCACTGTTCTGGATGGCGATACGCCGGTGGACGGCGAAAACTCGCCGCTTGGTCTGCGCTGGTTTGAATGGACGGCTGAAAAAGGATTTTTCCTGAATGGGCGGCATCTCTGGATACACGGTGCCAACGTGCATCAGGACCACGCCGGCTGGGCTTCCGGCGCGACAGATGCCGGTGCCTGGCGCGATGTGAAACTGGTGAAAGAGGCTGGTTTCAATTTCATTCGCACCTCCCATTACCCGCACAGCAGAGCGTTTATGGAGGCGTGCGACCACTACGGCATAATGATCTGGAGCGAAATGTGTTTCTGGGGCGTTGGCGGTTTTGGCCCGGATGGCGACTGGGCCGCGTCGGCGTACCCGGTTGAATCCAAACACTGGGCTGGCTTTGAAAAAAGTTGCCTTGATCAATTGGGAGAAATGATCGCCATGCACCGCAATCACCCCTGTATCATTGCCTGGAGCATGTGCAACGAAGTCTTTTTTACCAATGCCAGGGTCTTCGGACGCATGAAAAACCTGCTTATGCAAATGGTCCGCCGTACGCATCAGTTAGATCCCACTCGACCAGCGGGCATCGGCGGTGCGCAGCGCGGTGGCGTGGATAAGCTCGGCGACATCGCCGGATACAACGGCGATGGCGCTGTGCTTTATATGAATCCCGGGTTTCCAAACATCGTAACAGAATATGGCTCGGTTTCGGTTATCAGGCCGGGCAGATATCAGTCTGATTTCGGTTCCCTTCAGAAGACGCAATTCCCCTGGCGCAGCGGTGCCGCCATATGGTGCGCCTTTGATTATGGCACCTGGATACGCGGGACTGGAGACATGGGAATTATCGACTACTTCCGGTTGCCTAAGCGCGCCTGGTTCTGGTATCGGGATCATAACAACAGGGTTCCGCCTCCTTTGTGGCGCAAATCCGGCAAGCCTGCCCGCCTGCATCTTTCCGCAGATCGCACGGTTATTCACGGCACGCACGCCATTGAAGATTCGCATATCATCGTCGCCGTGATCGGGGATGATAATCAGCCGGTCCGCAATTCTCCGCGCGTGAAATTAAACATTGAATCCGGACCCGGTGAATTTCCCACTGGATCGGCAATGACCTTTGACCCGCATTCGGATATCCGGATTGTGGATGGTCTGGCCGCAATTGAATTCCGGTCCTACCATTCCGGGTTGACCGTTGTAAGCGCAACATCTCCAGGATTGGAACCGGCCTTTTTGCACATTACCACCACTGGTGAACCGGCGTTTATTCCAGGCCGCACTCCGCGTGTAGCCGATCGCCCATACATCCGTTCTCCTCAGCCAAATCAGAAAACATATAGGACACGTGCCCACGGATTGATCAACCTGGCGCTTAATCGCCCAACGGAAGCTTCAAGCAGCAAGCCGGGGCACTCGCCGCGATTCGTGAATGACGGCAATAGCGCCACCTCATGGCAAGCCGCGACGGATCAACCAGGGCAATGGTGTCAGATTGATTTGGAAGGTGAATACCTTATTTCAGAAGTTAAGGTGACGTTTCCTGATAAGGATGTCCCGGCACATGACATATTGATTTCTGCGGATGCCAGCCGCTGGCACCGCGCTGCTTCCGGTCACGTGCCGATACATTATTTTAAGCCAGCCTTTTATGGCCGTTTTGTACGGGTCGTCATCCAACATGTACCTGCCGGTGCAACCGACGGTATTTCAGAAATCGCTGTTTACGGTCACCATGCCGGCTCGCTCCATCACTGAAACCCGCGGTGACCGGTGCCGCTTTTCGGCGGCAATTCTTCAACACTGCCGGAGGCCGTGTCGCCACTTACCCGGGTGATAAACTCTGTCTGGCGGCCAAATCCCGAAGGAAAACTGCTCACTGGCGGCGGTCCTGTTCAGACGCGCATTGTCTTGACGGATTTCACACATTTCGCATACAATTGAACAATCTTATCGGGCGTACCATTTCATGGCGTCCGGGTGTATGAAAATTCTTGAGGTGTCCGATGCCGCGGTCCATTTTCAGTGCCTTGGTGCTTGCCTGTGGTTTTGCGGCGGTCCTGCTTTGCCAAATGGTCTCTCCGCCCGCGCGGGCGCAGGCTCTGCGGCATAAAGCTCCGCCCGTGCTGGCATTCACTATGCGATCACTGGATGGTCGGCCAGTGCACTTGGAAAAATATCTGGGCAAAGTGGTCATGATTGTAAATACTGCAAGCAAGTGTGGCTATACGCCGCAATATGCCGGTCTAGAGGCGCTGTATAAAAAGTATCATGCTCGCGGTCTGGTGATATTGGGGTTCCCCGCCAACGATTTCGCTCATCAGGAACCAGGAACCGATAAGCAGATCAGTATTTTCTGCACACGGCATTACGGTGTAACGTTTCCCATGTTCTCCAAAATTCATGTCAAAGGTCCCAAGCAATGTGCCCTCTACCATTTCCTGACCGCGCGGAAGACAGATCCTCGATTCCCCGGCCCCATCGGCTGGAACTTTGAAAAATTCATCATTTCCCGTCGTGGCCGAATTGTGGCCCGATTCCGTTCCCCGGTGAAACCGGAATCTGCGGCGATCATGCGGGTCGTGCGTGCCCAGTTGGCTCAGTCGGCCCATTGATATTTCTTTGGGAGCGCCGGTGTTGGCCGGCCCCTCGTAAGCAACCCCAACCGCGCCTTGCGCCGCTGTATGTGGCGTGAAGGCCATAGCCAGTCCAGCGATACAACCTTCCATCGCCGTAGCGGCTCCAGCCGCATCGCGGCGTCTTTCCTGCCTGCAAAATTGACGGATATCGGCGGATTCATCTCTACGACGGATTTTCCAGCGCATCTGGTTAAAGATTGCCTACAATCAAGAGAGTGTAGCTGTAACCTTCAACATATGACATAAGGAAAATCGCTGTGCTGGAAACAAGAGAACTTGGTCGATCGGGCCTTAAAGTGGCGGCAATCGGATTAGGGTGTATGGGCATGTCGGAATTTTACGGCCCGGGCGATGACAGGGAATCTGCAACGGTCATTCGTCGGGCTGTGGAACTTGGAGTCACCCTGCTGGATACCGCGGACATGTACGGTCCATATAAGAATGAAGAACTGGTGGGGCGGGTATTGCGCGGTATTGGCGGAGAGGTTCGTTCGCAAATTGTCCTGGCGACCAAATTCGGCATAACGCGCAGCGGTACAGATTCCTCCGTTCGCGGCATTAACGGGCGACCGGAATATGTGCGTGCGGCATGTGACGCAAGTCTCAAACGTCTGGGCGTGGATTATATTGACCTCTATTATCAGCATCGTATGGATCCCACCGTACCTGTTGAAGACACGGTTGGTGCGATGGCGGATCTGGTACGGCAGGGGAAAGTCAGATATCTGGGCATGTCTGAAGCGGGCGTAGACACTGTCCGAAGAGCTTTCCGCGTGCATGCTATAGCCGCATTGCAATATGAATATTCGTTGTGGACTCGCGATCCGGAAATGGACATTCTGCCGCTTTGTCGGGAATTGGGAATCGGGCTGGTGGCCTACAGCCCGCTGGGACGCGGATTTCTGACCGGCAAGCTCCAGTCCATAAACGATTTGGCCGCCGACGATTTCCGGCGGCACAATCCACGTTTTCAAGGAGAGAACTTTAAGAGGAATCTGGGTCTGGTTGCACAAATCCGGACCTTGGCCGCAGAAAAAAACTGTACGCCTTCGCAGTTGGCGCTGGCCTGGGTACTGTCGCGCGGCAAGGACATTGTGCCAATACCGGGAACCAAACGTATCGCCTATTTGGAGCAGAATCTTCTTGCTGCACAAGTCGTTATTTCACAAGAGGATACGAATTTAATCGACGCTGTTATGCCGCGCGGAATCGCGGTCGGGGATCGCTATCCGGCAGCGGCAATGGCGGCGCTTGGACGTTAAAAGAACTTCGCCAAAATGATAAAGTCCGAATGCGAATATTTTTATTTGACTTTTATTAAGGATTATTGTAGAATTCATTCGTCGACGTGAGGGATGGCTTTCTTCGGGAATCTCCCCTACGTAAAAAGTCACAGACGGGCCTAAAATGCCCGGGTTTTTCATGACCTCATGTGATTTGTGATTTTTAGACGCTTTGACGGTCGGATGGGAATGGGAGAATTGTTGTGAATCGCTTGTCGCAGTCGCGGCTTGCATCCGACAAATCTTCTGCTCGTGTATGGGTTTATAACTTGCTGGCGCGGAGGTTGTCTGCGTGCCCTGTTTCAGAGGTTGTTGATTTTTAGATCAACCATAATTGGAGAGTTACCATGGCTTTTCGCAATTTTTCTTCTGTCGGTATCGCCGGCGCGTTGGCAGCTGTTGCGGGATTCGGGTTGGCGGCCACAGCCATGGCTACCCCTGTTTTGACCATCACAACCAGCAATGGCGGGTCCGCAACGCCGACACTGGTATCGTTGGGTGGAGGCGCTTATGCGTCTGCGCCAGGAACCGTGGGAGGGTTCACTTGGGGGGGAATCGACGTGAGCATTTCATCGGGCAGCTATGACCAACTTGATCTGCAGGTTAATTCCGTCACGAACAACAACCCGCCGGCAAACACGAATGCCACGATTACTTTTTCGGCTTCAGAATCGGGCCTTAGTGCCAGCCCGAATTCGTTTCTAGCAATTCAAGGATCCGGGTCTGCGACTGCGTCCAATGCCACTTCCAATCAAACCGCCGAATTTTTTGGTTCCGCAGTGGCCAATTCCGGCACCGTCGGAACTCAGAATTCAGGCGCTATTTCTCTTAAGCCGTCACCGGTTAATCCGTCTACTTCAATTGCCTATAACTCGCTCGGCCAGAACCTGAGCGCCTACTCTGGTACACTCACCCTTAACGCGAGCACCAGTCTTTCCATTGATGAGGGTATGAAGGTAAACAGCGCTAATGCAATAATGAACCTCAACACCACCACTGTTGGCACGCCGGAACCAGCCACGATGGGCCTCTTCGCCGTCGGCGGGTTGGCTTTGCTGGCCATGCGTCGCCGTCGCCTGGCCTGAAACGAGCCTTGCAAACACTTATAAACGTTTAAACCCGCAGCCTGCAACCTGCGGTTTTTTTTTGCGCTCTTTGGTCTTAATCCGGGGGGGCTTCACTTCCGGCTATTGGCAACTCCGTGGCGTGCGGTGCCGTGCGCATATTGGGTGGTGGCACGGGCGGATTAATTCATCAACTGCAACAGACATTCAACGCCGAATCGCTTCCATCTTTCTCTGATTACCCGTGTGGGCCGAGGCTATTCCATCCCCATATTCAAAAAAGTGCCCCGTTCAGTGGCAATTTCCGCCAACCTTTGCTATCTTACGTAATTCTGATTTCCCACACGAATCAGGCGGCGCAGCCGCAGTGTTGGAAATCAACCGTCAGGATCGGCTTTGTGCCCGGCTGGTAATGGACCGTCGGCGGGCAGTTCCTGGTGTAAAAAATAAATAGGCGGAGTTTGCGCGTGCCAAAACAGAAAACCCACAAAGGACTCAAAAAGCGGGTCAAAGTAACTGCAACCGGCAAGGTTAAGTTTCACAAACACAACAAGGGCCATTTGCAGAGCGGAAAGTCCGGCAATCGGCGGCGACGCTTGCGCGGTACCACCGCTCTGACCGGGCCGTTTGCCAAGAAAATGATTACGCTGCTTGGACCGGGCGCGTAACCGTCGGGTGAATTGGACATTGGCTTTTTCCATCAGGCTGGCGACTTGGGGCGGCTGGCGGTGGAAGTGAATTTAAAAATAATATTCTTTTAGAACAAGAGGTTTGATATGCCACGCGTAACTATCGGAGCAGCCCGTCACAAGCGACACAAAAAACTGCTCAAGCGAGCCAAAGGATTTGTCGGAGGTCGCAGCAAACTTTACAAAACCGCCCATGAGACCCTGCTGCGGGCTGGTGCCAACCGCTTCAGCGGCCGCAAGGAAAAGAAGCGCGATTATCGCGCACTCTGGATTACGCGGTTGAATGCGGCGGCGACCGCCCGTGGCCTGCGGTACAGTCAGTTGATTGCGGGTCTTGCCAAAGCCAATATTACCTTAAACCGCAAAAGTTTAAGCGAGATCGCGATTGCCGATCCAGCCGCGTTTGATTCTATTGTCAATCTTGCCCGGCAGGCGCTTGGTGTGGCGGCTGCGGCTTAAATTCCGGAAGGCGGGTCCACTTGAAAATGCGGCATGTCCCGACCGGGGCAAATGCCCTTTCCGGTGATCTGACCGTGGCGTTGCAAGGCTCGACGCATATTGGCGGGTGGCGATGGATCTCGATCAACTTCTCGCAGACGCACAGGCGAAACAACTTGCCATTTCCACTGCGGATCAGGCCGAGGCATTCCGCATTGAATTTCTGGGAACCAAAGGCCGATTAAAACAGGCCAGTGATTTTCTGCGCACTGTTGAACCTGCACAAAAGCGTGACTTTGGCAAAAAGCTCAATGATGTCAAACGCGCGGTTGAAGAGCTTTTTCAGGCCGCGGCGGGCCGTGCCAAAACGATCGCATCTACCGCTGATTTAAGCGTGGACATTACCGAACCGGGGCGGCTGAAATTTGAAAATTACCAACCCGGCTCGCTGCACGTCATTAATCAGACCATTGACGCGCTGACCGGTCTGTTTGCCCGAATGGGCTTTTCCGTGGTCGACGGACCGGAAATCGAAGACGAATTTCATAATTTTGAAGCTCTGAACGTGCCGCGCCACCATCCGGCACGGGACCCCTTGGATAATTTCTACCTGGACCGACCACCCACCGCCGCGCCGTTTATGCTCCGGTCGCAGACCAGCAGCGTGCAGATACGCGTCATGGAAACGCGCCGGCCGCCCATTCGCATTGTTGCTCCGGGACGGGTTTATAGACCGGACACAGTCGATGCAACCCATTCTTGGATGTTTCACCAGTTGGAAGGCCTCGTGGTTGACCGCGGTATCACCATGGTGGATTTAAAAACCTGTATCGATCAGTTTGCCAAGGGATTTTTCGGATCCGAGGTGCAGACACGCTTTCGGCCCAGTTTTTTCCCATTTACCGAACCCAGCGCGGAATTTGATATTCTGTTTCATTATGCCGATGGCACCACGCGATGGGTCGAACTTGGCGGCTGCGGCATGGTGGATCCCAACGTGCTTGAGGCTGTGAAACTGGATCCGGAAATCTATACGGGATTTGCATTCGGACTGGGTGTGGAACGGGTGGCCATGCGCCGCCATGGCATTGAAGATATCCGTGCCTTGTACGAAAATGACCTGCGTTTCCTGCGGCAATTTTAATTTTTTTCGGCCCGCATGATCGACACTGGGCCCTTTACTTTTTTCAGCTAAATGTTCGATATATCCGATGTTGCCCCAAAGTGACATCAAAATAAATATGTCTCGCTTGAAGATCGGAATTGCCCCGTCTGATACTGGCTGGAATCAAATCGGGCCGCCACTTTAATGCGGAAGCGGCTGCTGTGGAATTATCCGCGGCGCGTTGGTAATTGCCGTCGCCGGCAGCAGTGCCGGAAGGGGCACGTTGGTTTGATCCATCGGCAGCATCATGTACTGTGTGGGCCGCAGGGCAAGCCGCGGAGCATGTTTTTCCAGAAGCGCGGCCTGAATTTTCAGTGATTTAATGCCCGCTAGAATTGAAACGCGTTGCGTGGCAAGCTGCATGGCCTGGTTTTGTGCCTGGGTGAGGGCGGCGACATCCGAATAGACAATCGCCTGATTTCCCAGATCATAACCTCCGGTCTGGTTGGCAATCACTCCCTGGTTAATTTGCATAATATTGATCGCATTAATCAGGGCGTCGATCTGTCTGTTTACATTGGCGATCTGGGTATTGACACTTTGCAGGGCGACCAGATTGACCTGATATTGTGAATCAAGAGCACTTTTCCGGCTGTGGTAGTCTGCCAGACGCTTGTCCAAAATATGCGCTGTTTTTGCGTCTACCCAGCCGGCGCCAAAACGGTACAGGCCGTGGCGGGCCATGCGTGCCTGCATGTGGCGGTCGGCAATCCGAAAACTGGATTTAAGGTTGCGGTAAAGCGGCGATCGCTGTGATTTTTTATAAATCTGCAATGCCGCCGCCACGTTGTCCAGCAACATGCGGTTGCCGTTGTCAATATGGAGCGCTTTCTGATAGGCCAACAGCGCTGCGGGCTGTCTGCGCTGCCGAAATAAGGTAACGGCCTGGTCGTTCAGGGCAACTATATTCTTTGGATCCGCGTGCAGGGCCGCCGCAAACGAATGGCTGGCGGTCTGAATATTGTTGCGCTGGTACGCGATAATGCCGCGAAGAATTAATCCGTTGACATTTTCCGGGTCCACCTGGAGGGCCGCCATGACGTGGGCTTCGGCTTGTGCAAGTTTTCCGGCCACTAGCAGTTTTTGCGCCGCAGCAGTCTGGCCCGCACACAGGGCGACAAGTTTATCGCGTTGTTCCGGCGACATCCATTGGCCGCCCACATGGACGAACCCGGCTTTTTGGTAATGCTTGAATTGCGCTAGATATTTCCGGGCGGATGGAACCTTGGGCGATTCGGCGTATTTTATTATAAAGCCCTGTAACAGTGTGATGATTTGGGCTAAATTACCGCTCCGATTCACCTGTGATTGAATATAACGCCAATTTTCTGTGGCTTGCCGCGCGGGGCTGGCGGTGGTTTGCAGCGTAATGCCGACTACCTGATTCAATGCCACTTTAAACGGCTGCCCCTTGGCAGGGGCAATAATGTACTGATCGGAATCGCGATAAAGGCGACCGTTAATAACCCGGCCATCCTTGAGTGTGATGAGGTCAGCGTGAAGCGCGCCCAAGAACGTTATCAGTGAAAACGCCGCCGCACAGAAGATTGAATGTGTTCTGGTCATAACCCAAGTCCTTTGTCACAGGCCTTAGAGGGTATTTTACATCCAGTAAATATTGCATTATTGTAGTCTCTCTCATTGCGAAAGTAAATGGCCAAATAATGGATACACGCAGGCTCGGGCACCTGCTCTTAAACTCGGCCGCAAGTGGCGTTATCGCGCCGTCTGGCCTTAATAAATGGGATTAATGGCGATAAAGTCTCAAAATGACGGGTTTCACATATCGTCGCACCGGCTAAACTCCGGGATGGCTGGTCGTGGGCGAAGGCAGAATTGGCAAGCGAAGGGCAATTATCGATGAACGATCAAGAATAATTAACGGCGTTTCTGGCAGCGGCATAACGATGCACCGATGATATTTTTTCACCAGGGAAACCGCGCAGGTGAAGTGGGATGGTTATCAGCGATATGCCGCGGTCCGTATGAATGACACATTTGCGGATTCGCATTGCCCGTTATAACGGCCTGTTTCCGCCGCCGCCAACTATCTGCGATGTGGCCTAAGCACCCGAAAGCAGTATATTCGCGGATCGCAGCGGTACCAATGGCTGTGTTGGCCCAGATATTATCGATCATGAACGCTGTTTTGCGTTTTGGGCGTGATATTTCCGGCGAATCTGCGCGATATTGACGGTTGGCCGGGGAAATGTCATTTTCAAGGCCTTCAGGTGATCCACCACTATCTGGCCGACGGCCAGGTTGCGGAACCATTTGTGGTCTGCGGGAATGACGTACCAGGGGGCCCAGGCTGTGCTGCAGCGGGACAGCGTTTCTTCATACGCCTTTGCATATTCCTTCCAGAATGGCCGTTCTGTATAGTCCGCGTCGCTTATTTTCCATTGCCTTGCGGGATCATCAAGTCTGTCATGAAATCTTTTTAACTGCTCATGTTTTGAAATATGTAGATAAAACTTAATAATATGGACTCCGGAATCTGTCAGCTCTTTTTCAAATTGATTGATGGCGTCGAAACGCCGCGACCAGACCTCTTTGGGAACCAGGTTATGGACGCGAGCGATCAGCACGTCTTCATAATGTGAACGGTTAAATATCACCACCTCGCCGCGCGCCGGAGCCGCCCGATGAATCCGCCAGAGAAAGTCATGGCTGTATTCCTCCGGAGTGGGTTGCTTGAACCCAACCACCCGGCAACCCTGTGGATTCATGGCGCCAAGTACATGGTGAATCGTTCCGTCCTTACCGGCCGCGTCCATACCCTGAAGGCAGATCAGCAGTGAATGGCGGCGGTCGGCATACAGCAATTCCTGAAGTTCGCAGAGCTTTTTCCGGTAATGTTCAATATCCCCGGCGGCTTTGTTTCGTCCACCATGATGTCCGGTAAATCCGGTATCAATTTCAGACAACCGAACCTGCCGACCGGGTTTGATCCGACAGTGTTTTTCGTAATTCATAATTTCCTCGTTGTAATCTGCTCGATGACATCCCGCGACCCTATTGTAACGATAGTCCAGCGGCTTTCCCAAGCCTTGATGACTCGCTGCAAGTAAAGCGAATTTGTGATTTGAGGACATGAGGCTACATGGACTTTATTGTCAAAGATCACGATCTGTCAATAAATCCCACATTTTCCAAGGTGTGGCTTCTGTTGCGTCTTTGGAGAAATCAGGGCGGCTTAGCGCTGGAAATTCGCCCTTCTGAATCTCTATACTGGAAATCCGCGGCCGGAAAAATGTTCCACTCCGGTTCGCGCAGTTGACAGGGAGTGTCGTGGTATGCGGGCATCAAAAAAAAGGAAGAGGTCCATGTTGCATGGACCCCTTCCCAGAGAGAGAGGGAAGAGGGAAGGGAGCTGAATATTGTGTTTTTCGAGCACGGCTGTTCGTGGAACTGCCGGCGGTCAGGCGTCTTGCAGAACCACCTGCGCGTCGGAGGCGCGTTTGTTGACGCCTGATTGCGCTATCTGAGTAAGCGCTTTATTGCAGTCGCCTTCTTCATTCAGCGTCTGTTCCAGCAGTTTGGCACTGGCTTTGTCACCCAACTGCAAAGCGAATGATCGTGCGGTGCCGTATGCGGCCATTTCATAATGTTCCACACGCTGAGCGGCGGCGATAAGACCGGCATCGCGCACTTCCAGAGTGTAAGCATCTCGAGCAATTTCATTGCCTTCGGCAATAAGCCCCTTCATGGCAGCACAGGTTTCGCCTCCGGGCTTTTCATCCAGGGTGCGGAAAATATCTTCAAGGCGCTGCACATGGCCCTTGGTTTCCTCAAGGTGGCCGAGGAACGCTTTCTTAAGCGCCGCAGCGGTGGCGGCTTTGGCCATTTTAGGCAGCGCCTCTTCCAACTGGGTTTCCGCGTTGTAAATATCCCGCAACTGATCGATGAATAAGTCACGGAAATCTTTTGACTTGGACATAATATATCTCCATGTACATTCGCGTTAAAAATATAATCGCCGCCGACCTTCGCGTTTGAAACAGAGTCACATCCGCACGAAGATCGCGCCTGGTCCGGACTTCGTCGCGCTGGTCTGGTCCGGGAGGTCCCGTACGCCAATTCCCAAGAGTGACCGGCAACGCATGTCAACACGGCGCGACCTTCGCGGCGGTGCAGTCTGTGGGGTGTCTACTGGTTTCCGGTGCCAATGACGGTGATGGTGGTTCGGTCGGTTACCCACTGACCATCGCCGGTCTTCGAATAAGCCTTGACGACATATCCTCCGGGTTGACTGGCCGTGAATTTCGCGTAAAGGTCCTGTCGTGAATCATCCGGTGTAATGGTGGCGGTGGTTGGAGTCACTTTCCAGTTCACGCTGCTGTTGGAAAGATTCATCGTTGTGGCATGAACCCAGACTGTTTCACCAACCTGTACGGAGCTATGGTCCGCCGAAACCATAATTTGCGGCGCATTGGCATTTGAATGGTACGACTGGGAACACCCGACCACGCCGAGGCCTAAAATCGCGGCCACTGACGCGCTCATTGCAAGGTTAAACAAATTGGACTTCATAGGGAATACTCCTGAAAAGAGAAACGCAAAATACTCAACTTTTATTGACAAACGTTATTCGAGCTTTATCGCGAGGCGTTATCCTGTGACGCATTCGTGGCCGGGATTGTTGCAGGCTGCGTCGATTGCGCCGGCTTGAGGTTGTGAAGGTCACCCATCATCTTATTTTTATCAGCCCGTATCTTTGCCTGATTCACGGTCATGGTCACATCGGATTTGCCGCCATTATTGGCGCTGGAAAAGCGGAACCAGCCCAGATAAAACCCCATACCGATAATGGCTATAATGGCAAAGACGCATAACAGTCCAATGATTCTCATATATATCCGATCACGTGCGATACGATTGACTTTAGAAGCGGCCTGGGATGACCCCCATTAGCAGCAGCACAATTACCACAAGCAGAATCAGGCCTAGTCCACCGGTTGGGCCATAACCCCACTGGCGGCTGTAACCCCACGTTGGAAGAACGCTGACCAGGATCAGTACCAGCACAATGAGTAATAAAATGCCCAAGCGGATGCTCCAACGTTCTTAATTGCCGGTTATCGGCGGCGAGGCTTCGGCGCGAAGCTATTTGCGGGTTCCCACCGGCAAAGACCGTGGACAGTGCCACGTCTGCTAATGCTTCAAGGAGCAAATGCCGTGCCGCGTCAATTTTTGATCGTTTCTCCCTTTTAATATAAGAATTGCGATGCTTTAACCAAGCGGCGGTCAGGTTGTCCGCGACAATTTGACCGACCGGGTCAATTTTCATGTGCGAGGCAGAATCCTAAAATAGATGGCGCGGCGTAATGGAAATAATATCAGATAAAGATATGAAAGGTGGTCATGCCCGCTTTGCCGAAGCCGCACCCACCCGGATTTCTCCGGCTGGATTAATTAACGGAACCAAGAAAAACCAGAGGGCCTCGAGCCAGACGCCCAGGCCTCGGACGATCAACCGGAGGAGTTCCACCGGCCGCTCGCGGAGCGGGGACGACGATTATATATTTACCCTTCCAGGCCCTGCATTATGCTTCGCCGCAGCGCAGGCATTTCTATCATTCCACCGCAGTCACAACAACGCAATTCCCTGTTGGATCACGCAATTGCAGTTCGCCGTCTAATATGGTCGCGGCGGCGGCAATTTTAATGGAATCATAAATGGCTTGGCTTGGCGGCCGGATGCGGAATTGAACTAGTCCGGGGGCACCAGCGGGATTGCGCGGTGCGCCAAGGCTTTCCCAGGTGTTCAAACCGATATGATGATGGTAGCCGCCATACGAAAGAAATGCGGCGGACTGACCAAAGCGCTGCATCAGGTTCATTTTTAAAATATTGCGGTAAAAATCCTCAGATGCGGTCAGGTCTGCGACGCGCAGGTGGAGGTGACCAATTCGGGTGTTTATCGACAGGCTGCCAGAATCAGCACCGGCGGGCGATTCCGCCAGCAGTCCGTCGATGTCCAGCCGATCTGTTCCCATTGCCAGATGGCCTTGGTAAAAGGGCCAAAGCTCCGCGGGCCGATCATAATACATTTCGATTCCGTTCCCTTCCGGATCGGCCATGTACAGCGCTTCGCTTACACCATGGTCCGCGGCCCCGGCAATTCGCACACCGGCGGCGATCAATTGCCGTAGCTTTTGGGCTAGCGCCGGCCTGGATGGCAGGAGAAAGGCGATATGGTATAACCCCGTTGTCCGGTATCCGGCTGGCGAAACGATCGCCTGACGCAGATTTAAAAGCGGCTGGCCACCAATTCCCAATATCACTTCGCGCCGACTTCGCCGCAGTTCGGTCAGGCCGATCATGCGGTTATAAAAGTCCGCACACCGTTGCAACTCGCTGACGGCCAAGGTGATTGGCGACAGGACCGTGCATTCATGCGGATATGCGTCGGGTGAGCGATCTGATGGTGGTTTGACGTCTGTTTTCATAAAGCGGCACCTGGCCAAAACTTTCTTAATATAGTTTATGTATAAACTAATATAATGTCAAGCTGTATTTTTGCCTCCGATCATAAAATCTGGCAATTCGCGCGTGGCAATCACAAATTGCCCGCACTAATCAAATTTTAACATTGACATCGCCCGACAATGTTTTATTATAGGATTGTTAGAAGCGGCATGCGACTGCCTGGCAGGCGCGCAGTTTACGGGCCATGGGCAAGTGAACTGAACGTGCGGCTGTCGCCGTCCGCATCTGATTTACCCGCCTTTGGCGAGTGAAAACCTTTGGTGCAGAATGATTTTATCCGGAGATTCCATCATGCAACAAGACGCCGCCCGGTTAAAAATAACCCGCGATGGCGAGATTGTGCTTGTGGAATTCACTTCCCGTCGGATTCTTGATGAAGCCAATATCGCCGAAATTGGTGACGAGCTTGCGACCCTGGTCGAAAGCGAATACCGTCCCAAAATCATTATTTCCTTTGCCGGGGTGGATCATTTATCTTCCGCCGCCCTTGGTACGCTGATCACAGTCAATAACAAAGTTCGCAGCCGCGATGGTCAATTGCGGTTATGTGACATCAATCCTCAGATATTCGAGGTTTTTCTGATAACAAAACTTAATAAGTTGTTTCAGATTTATCCGACTATTAAGGAAGCAAAGGAAAGCGTGCTGCCCAAGGATCGTTCGCCATCTGATTGAACTTTTCGCATCCTTGCCTGCACGTGCGGTAAATATGGTTGTGTGCGCAACAGAACATGAAGTTCGCGCCGACTGATACAGGGAATGGACGCCCTGACCGTGTGAAAGCGGTTTGCTCGTGATTGTTCACGAATTGGGCGTGTTATGCGACAGATGCAGATAAAAAGTGATGTCAACCATCCTTCATCTTCCGACGGCCGGCGCTCCGTAAAAGTTGGCTCAGTCCACGGCACTCATACTTTGTGGTACAAGCTAGAGATGCCCAGCGACGTCCGATGTGCCCACGATCTTGAAGAAAAAATCCTATGTCAGTGCCAGCAACTCTCCTATACCGACCGTGACCTTTTTGCTCTTAAGCTCGCCATTGAAGAAGCCTTCGCCAACGCAGTCAAGCACGGCAACAAGCTCGACCCTCATAAAATTGTTCACGTGAAATACCGAATTACACCGCGACGCGTGGATGTTGTCATTGAAGATGAGGGGACCGGCTTTAATCCCGCTTCCCTGCCTGATCCTACCTCCGAGTGTAATATCCAGCATACCAGCGGTCGCGGGCTGCTGCTGATGCGGGCTTTTATGAACAATGTGGTCTTCAATTCATCGGGTAATGCGGTTACTTTGACAAAATTTAACGAATGCCCTCGCCGGTCCACGCGGCGGGTTGCCTTCGGCTGATTTCCGACGCCCTTTCCATCCGCCCCGGTTCCCTGATCCAGTTATTTCGCCATTGTGCGGCCTGCGCGCTCGCCGTTCCGCGGTCGGCATTCGCAGTCAACGCGCTGCATTGTCGCATCATGTCACCTGCCTGGAACACTGTTTCACGATTTCGGCTTGGTATTACCCGCTTGGCTTGCCGCGGGCTGGCTGTTGGTGGCCTGAATCGTGGCATTAATCCGTTCTTTCATCAGGCGACCCGCCTTGAAATGAACCTTACGCCTTGTGGGAACTGACACGCGGTCAAGGGTTTTTGGGTTTTGAGCGATTCGTGCGGGCCGGGACCGACATTGAAAAATGCCGAAGTCACGAAACTCCAAGCGATTATTCTTGCCAAGCTCATTGATCATTTCCTCCAGAAAAGCCTGAATGATGCGCTTGGCATCTCGGCGTGGCACCTGCAGGTTTTCGGCTACGTGTTCAATGAGGTCTTTCTTGGTGATCGTGCTCATCGGTGCGCATTCCCCGGTTGTTCAAGTCGCGTCACTTAAACCCTGAATCGCGGGTTTAACTCGACTTTGATACGCTGGCATTATGTGATTGCGGTTTTAACCCGTCAAGACAAAAAGCTCATTAACTGCCATTTTATTTTGGTCGCAAGCAACATTGTGGGCGTTGGGAAGCCGCTTTTTAGCCCAAACAGGGCCGAATCGAATGCCACGGCTTAAACCGGCGGAATCATTTTCGCCTCAGTCGCACGGGCCGCCATTTCGTTAAGCAGCGGGCCAAGATTCTCATATATCACGCCGTCCATTTTGGTTTGCCTTATTTGTTGTCCCGCCGATTTATAGGTAATCGTGACGATGCCATGGCTTGCCCATTTGCGGTTGTCTATAGCGGTGATGTTGTTCCAGAGTATCTGCGTGCGATCCGCCAGGATCAGCCCGTCTTCCGAAGCGGTGATTTGTCGGCCTCGCACGCGGAAGAACCAAATCAGACTGCCCAGTCCCAGTACCACGGTCACCAGAAATATCCAACGCTGGTTTTTTATGTCAGTGACGCTGTGCCATCCGGCAAAGTTCGACCTGTGCACAAACCGGTCAAATTTCAGCCTTTGCGCCGCAGCGGCTTTCTGCCAGCCGGGCCAGGTGTGAAGAAGTCTCTTTCCGCGAGCCGATATATCGTGCGATTGCAGCATTTTGCGAACAATTGCATTATCCTGTTTCGGCCAATTAATCCAGCCATCGGATGCCAGCCATGCGGCGGCCGCCAATACCAGAATTGCCAGTATCAACGGGCGTCTTTTTTCCCATGAACTGATCGTTGCCACAACTGCCATATTGTCTCCTGTGGCCGCATCGCAGCCGATTACCGTCGAAATCTGCCGCTATAATCCGGGTGGGCCGAATTCCTCGCGTAACAAATGTTCCCAGAACCAACTGCTTAGCCCGCGGGGAAATTCGCCCTTTCCCACCGGATGCGCTGGAATGTGTATTGTACTGTCAGGATGCGCCAGCCCCCATTCAATAAAGCGGCTGGTTTCGTCAATCATACGCTGACGCATTTCATCGTAGGTTTCGCCTAGCGGTCGTGATCTTATATACAATCTGAACAAGATGGGTCGCTTTCGGTTTAAGTAAGCCTTCGGAGAAAACGCCAAACGCTTTTGTCAGAATTATAAATTGCCAATGGCAGAAGGCAAATGCTAATTGCCGTTAAAAAATCGACGGGTCGGCAAATTGTTCCGGCGGCGGCCAAAACGCGTCCTATTGATCCGTAAATTCCAAGCTCACACGGCGTCGCCAATGGCCAAAAGTGGCGGGGTATCCGGATTTGTCGGGACGGTTCCGGGCGATCCTTGAATCGCCAGAAAAATCAGCTGACCAATATTCCTCCGGCGTCAGCCACGCTCCGGCGAAGACCGTTTTACCGCCGCCGCCAGACCGCTATGGACAATCCGGCCACTTTGAATATTTAAACCTGCCGCCAGCCCGGGATTATTCGCGGCCGCGCTTTCCCAGCCCCGGTCTGCAATTGCCGCCAGGTATGGGAATGTGGCGTTGCATAAAGCCCAGGTACTGGTGCGACCTACGGCACCGGGCATGTTGGTCACGCAATAGTGCACCACCCCATCAATTACAAAAGTTGGCTTCTGATGAGTGGTCGGGTGGCTGGTTTCCACGCATCCGCCCTGGTCAATAGCCACATCGACTATGACACTTCCCGGCTGCATGCGCCGCAGATCTGCTGCAGATACCAGGCGGGGCGCCCGGTCTCCCGGAATCAGCACCGCGCCAACTACCAGGTCCGCTCTGGCCAGGGCATCGCGCACGTTATGGATATCAGAATAAATGGTGGTGACATTCGCTGGCATCACATCCGCCAGATACCGCAGCCGGGGCAGATTAATATCCATCAGTGTAACGCTTGCTCCAAGGCCCGCGGCCACACGGGCGGCATTCTGTCCCACCACTCCCGCTCCCAGCACCGCCACTCTGGCCGGGGCTACCCCCGGCACACCGCCCAGCAGTATGCCGCGGCCCATCATTGGCTTTTCCAGATATTTCGCGCCTTCTTGTATCGACATTTTGCCGGCTATTTCGGACATGGGTGTCAGGCACGGAAGTTGGCCTGTTTTATCCGTGATCGTTTCGTATGCCACGGCGGTGATGCCCGCATTCAAACAGGCATCGGTCAGCGATGCGGCGGCGGCGAAATGGAAATAGGTCAGTACAATTTGTCTCGCCCGAAGCAGCACATATTCCGATTCTTGAGGTTCTTTGACCTTTACCAGAAGTTCGGCGCGTCTCCAGATTTCCGCTGGGACACATTCTATTTTTGCGCCTGCGGCAACGTAGTCTTCATCGGTGATGCCGCTGCCTAAGCCCGCCTTAGATTCAATCAGTACCGTATGACCATGGGCCGTCAGGTGCTCCACCCCAGCGGGGATGATTGCCACGCGGTATTCGTCCGGTTTAATTTCTTTTGGAATGCCGATAATCATGACCGATACTATATCGCCAATGGTTCCAAATGCACGACCTGCGTCGATTGACAGAGCCAATTGAATACGCGGTGTCCCGGATTTCTTCACACGTGGCGATTGATGACACGTTCGCGGTCGCAATTTTTGCCCGTGTTGGCGGCCGATTCACGCCGCAGCTCGTAATAAGCGCTGTGTCACCATATTCTGGTTGCCAAATAAAAAGGTCCCGTGGATTGGTGAAATCCACGGGACCATCAGTAACCTGCCGGACCGTATGAGCCATTAAAGGAGGGATATAGGGACTTTGGCGCTTTGGCTCAGTGGGGAGGACCATGCCTCATGTGCCGGCCCTGATGCAGGGTAATCGTTCCAGTGCTGGCATCCTGTCCAACACTTACTGTTATCGGGTGACGGGTTCGACCGAAGCCGACGTGCCGATCCATTGCCATAATGCGGTAGGTCCCGACTGGCGCATTGTTGACGGTAAAGGTGCCGTCATCAGCGGTGCGTGTGACACCGAAAGTCATGTGATGCCAAATCGTCTGGCCGGGTTGGGGCTGTGGCGGCCGTTTGTGGTGACCTTTCCCGCCAGCCATCCATTTGGGAAGCATCATCAATCGGACCATTGCCCCGCCAACCGGATTGCCGCTGGAATCGACCACTTTGCCGGTGATGCTGCCCGTGGCGGCGGCATTGGGATCGGCAGTGTTCGCAGCCACCTGGGCAGAGGCTGGGCGCTGTACGGCCAAGCCAACGCCTAAGGCCAAAATCAGAGCCACTAAAAATGGGGGAAGATACGAGATTTTTTTCATGGCTTTCTCCTGTGTTGAGCCATTCACGAATAGGGGTGAACACCCCGTAACCTGGCAAGTTTGGCCCGTTGCCAAACCGGTGCATCAGGGGGCCAAACGCAACGGGTTGAAAAAAGTTTCAGGCCTCCCGGAAAATAGCCACGACTTTTCAAAAATACGTAAAATCACCATTCAATCGCTTTTTTAATGATGCGATGTGAGTAGAATGGCTGCCATGAACGTCCACCGGAAAATATGCATCGTCTGGCTGCAAATCGTACTTATATTATCTTTGCTCGGCCTTTCGGGGTGTGGTTCGACGCCTTGGCAACCGGTCTGGCCACGCGGTCTTAGCCCCGCAAGCCGCGCCCAATTGCTTAAAGAGCCGTTGATAACGCAACCCTGGAACGATGCCGGCAGGCCAGGTGTCATAATTCAAACGCGCCATTACCGCATTTACACCACTTTGCAAAATCCTTTACAGCGGGTCTTGTGCGCACGTGTCGCAGAGGCCGCATGGCGGCGTTTTGCCGCATTGGTCCCAGGCACGCGCGTGTCTCCGCCACTGGTCGGTTATATTTTTCGCAATCGGAGGGAATGGGCCGCACATGTACGCGCAACTGCCGGGCCCTTGGCGACGGTATATCTTCACATCCAGCAGGGGGGGTATGAACAAAGTGGCCAATTTGTTATCTGGAGGACCGGATTAAACGAAATGTTGTCTGTGCTGGCGCATGAATGCTGGCATCAATTAAGCTTCCGCTCGCTGCAGAACCATCTGCCAGCCTGGCTTGATGAGGGGTTGGCCACACAGAACGAGACGTTTTATTGGCATCACGGTCAGCCAATTTTTACTCCATGGCGGAATCGACCCCGGTGGGATGCCCTGCAAGCGGCGTACGAACAAGGGCAGCTATTACCACTGGATACCTTGGCCAGCACGCAGGCGGGTGCCGTCATCATGCAGTCGGCACCGGTGGTACGGGCCTATTACGCCGAAGTTTGGTCCTTCATGCTTTTTCTTAAGCATAGCCGTTACCGCAGTCGGCTATTGGCGCTACTGGATGACGCCCACCTTGGAAAACTCAACCGACTGCTGGCAGGAAGCGGGCTTTCGCGTCGCGATATTGCCCTGCAAACCATCCGCTGGAATTCTATTGCCGGTCCGATTTTTCTTCACGATTGCATTAGCCGCCATCCCGCGAAACTTCGGCAACGCTACCTTAAATTTGTCCAGCGGATGCTGGCCCAGTGGCCGCCGCCACCACCCCAACGTCGGAAAGGGGCCGTGGTGTCGAATGTCGCCCGTATGCAAAATGTCGCCGGGCGGGGTTAAGCAATGGTATGGATCGTATTTTTAGCATTTTTCGGCTCGATTTTACTGGCGGATATTCTGATTGGCGCAGGCCGGCGCAGCCGTTTTGCGACGGGCAAGGCGTTTGCGCTTTGCCTGATTCCGGTCGTTGTGGCGTTGGCCTATGGGGCATGGTATACGATTTTCGCTTCGGGTGGATCGGGCCGCATGGCTGCCCCATCAGCGGGTGCCCATCCATTTCTGACCTATTTCACCGGCTACCTGCTGGAATTAAGTTTAAGCGCGGATAACGTGTTGATGTACGCGGTTATTTTGCGAGGTTTTTCCGTGCCACGGGAAAGTCAGGGATTTGTCCTGTTCTGGGGAATTCTAATTGCACTCCTCCTGCGAGCGGTTCTCATTATCAGCGGTCTGGCGCTGGCGCTGAAAATTCCGGCCGTGCTATTCGTGATGGGGGGCATTCTGCTGGTGGCGGGGTTCGCGATGTTCTTCGAGCATCCGGACAAAGATCCTGGCCGCGGGCGACTGGCCGGAATGCTGCGGCGGCTAATACCGGTTCATGAATGTTATGAAGGTCGGCGGCTTTTTGCGAGGTCAAATGGTCGCTGGCTCGCTACTCCGCTTTTTCTCGTGCTGCTGTTGATAGGGGTTGTAGATGTCATGTTTGCATTCGATTCCATTCCCGCGATTTTCGGCATTACGCGTAATCCGATCATCGTGTTAACCAGCAATCTGTTTGCGGTGGCCGCCATTCAATGGCTGTATTTTGCCATTGCGCCGTGGATTGAGCGGCTGCATTTCCTGAAAACCGGCTTGGCGGTTGTACTTCTGTTTATTGGTGTAAAGATGCTGGTTCCAGGCCTTCGCCTGGTCGGATATCGCGGGCCGGTGACAATTTCAACCGGATGGTCGCTGACATTCATGGCGGTTGTGCTGTCTATTGCAACAGGTGCTTCCCTGCTGCATCAACAAAAAGCAAAAAATAATCCCGACTGATCTGGCCGGGGTGAACGGTTCGGTCGCGATTGGTTGATGTCATGCATTTTTATTGACTGCTTTTGCCTGTTCCGCCTTAAAGCGCAACTGGGCGTCAATAAATCCTTGAATGTCACCATCCAGGACGCGGTCCGGTTGAAACACCTCGTGGCCGTTGCGGTGGTCTTTCACACGGCGGTCATCCAGCACATAGCTGCGAATCTGGGAACCGAAGGCAATTTCACCCTTTTCACCATACATGCGGGCCAATTCCGCGTCACGCTTTGCCTCTTCAAGTTTGTGGAGTTTGGATTTAATAAGGTCCAGAGCCAATGCGCGATTTTGCACTTGTGAGCGTTCCGATGTGCAGACTACCTGCAGCCCGGTCGGTTTGTGCGTAATGCGAATGGCGGAAGCCACCTTGTTAACGTTTTGTCCGCCCGGGCCGCTGGCGCGGACAAACGCAATAATTTCCAGGTCCGCATCCGGAATGTCGAGTTCCTTGCCCGCATCGGCAAAAATCGGCGTGACATCCACACTGGCAAAACTGGTGTGGCGGCGTGCATTGGCATCATACGGACTGATGCGAACCAGTCGATGCACACCCACTTCGCAATTCATAGTGCCGGTGGCATATTGCCCTTTGACCATCAGCGTTATACCGCGGATGCCCGCCTGTTCCCCATCCTGCCGGTCCACTTCGCTTACATCCCAGCCACGGCGCTCAAAATATCGCAAATACATGCGCAGCAGCATGGAAGCCCAGTCGCATGCTTCGGTTCCGCCGGCACCGGCGTGAATTTGAATATAGCAATCACTTAGATCGTGCGGGCCGTTGAAAAGAGCCAGCAATTCTACATTCTGATAAGCCGCTTCTTGTCGGGCCAGTTCGGTATCCGCTTCACTGAGCAGGGCCGGATCGTTTCCCTCGCTGCCGAGTTCGACCATGACGCGAATATCTTCCAGCGATTTTTCCACCGCCAGATAAGGATCCAGCATGGAATTAAGGCCCTTGAGTTCGGCAATCACGCGCTGAGCTTCTTCCGGGTGGTCCCAGAAATCCGTCGCGCCCATGCGTTGTTCAAGTTGTGATTTTGTACGCTTTTTCGCCGCAACGTCAAAGAGAGTCGCGAATGGTTGTCATTCGCGCCTCCAGCGAGGCCAAGTCGGCCTCCAGATTGTCTCGTGCCATTTTGTGGACTCCTGCAAAACAGTCATCTTAGCCGCTTGACGCCTGGGAGCCAAGCTCCCTGGAACCGTACTCGCACAACTCACAAAGGGATTGGCCAATATCTTGGGCGCACCAATCTTGTTCGCCTTCGTCGCCGGCATATTGGCGGCGACAACGGCATTTCCTTTGGCCCGATCGAACGCGATGTTACAAAAGTTGGCAGACCCGCCACAATGTGCGAATATTGATTAGTCGGGCTGGCATAGA
>JAJZOA010000291.1 GCA_021852225.1 Planctomycetota bacterium | reverse complement strand
TCCGCTGACGCGTGAGGTACGCTATCAAAATCAAACTTGATATACATGGCACTCTATATGAATTTGCCCTGACCCCGCCCGGCCGTGGCACACCGCCGCCGCGATTTGCGGCTTATGTTCCCTCGCCTTCAGACATTTTTGCGCCAAGGCCGCTACTGTGGCGGAATTATACCGATTGGCCTGAACAGGCCAATTGTCATAAAACAGAATCGCAAATATGTTTAAGCACGTCAGGGTAGCTGTATTTTAGCCGTGCGTAAGATAGCCGGAATGTTTCCAGCCTTTCGTATGGAATTTTTCAACAAGGAGTACTTCTATGTTTTCGGGCAAGAATCGTTTGTATCTGCTGGCGGCGGCGGCCGCCTTCATCGGTGCGGCTGCTGGTGCAAATCATACCCGTGCCGAAACGCTCTTCTGGGAACCCAACGGAATATCCTTGGGCGGTGACGGCTCGTGGGATATAACCAGCCCACTCTGGAGCAACGGGGCAACGCAGCAGACCTACGCCAATTCGCTGACCACTGAAGCAATATTTGCCGGAACGGTGGGAACTGTCACGCTTAACTCCACCACAGCGGCCCCAATTCTGGCCGGAATTATGCGGCAATCGGGTTCCGTGTTTCGCTATACCGGCGGCGACCTGGAGACGCCGGATATTCAGTTGGCGGATTCCGCATCAGCCAATATTGCAACCAATCTTGTTGGCAACCAGGACCTGACCATTAAACAGACCGATAGCTCCGCGGGCAACATTGCCGCGTTCTTGAACGATACACTGAATATAAACAGCCTGAAAGTTACGAATGATATCGCGCTGCCAACGAAACGTCGCTTACAACAGGGACGCTGACCATTGGTGACTTCACCAACCTGGATTTCCTGGTCAGTTCGCCAACAAGCACCAGAAATACTCAAATCTCTACAACCGACCTCACCCTTGGCAAGGACATCACCGTGAATCTGATAATCGGAGCCTCCTTGCAGCCGGGCGATCAGACTCCGCGGACCTATTCCAGTTCCATTGCCGACCTTGGCTACCTTGCCAACTACTAAACGTTGCTGCGGCAACGCCAAGGGCCGCTGGTTCGGGCAGTTGGTTCGATTCCCATGCTATTTTTCCCGCCGCGTTTTTATAGACCAAAATTCGCCCTCCGGGTTGACCCCGTTGAATGTCCGTCCGCTTATTGTAATTCGAACTGTGTATGCACCACGGCCATAATCGTTTTGCGGTAAGACGTGGTATCGTCGTTGCCTTCACTGGAAACACTGGTCGAATAAAGTGGATTAATCTGCAAAACACCCATGCGGGCGTAATCGATTTTGCCCAGCTTTGCTCCGCTGTTCGCCGCTATTTGGCCAGCCCTGATGGTGGCGTCTTTTGTGGCAGCCGCCAGCATCGTAATTTTCATGTCCGCCAGCTTGGTATAAATATATTCCGGCGAATTGGCCGCCACCTGGACACCCTTCTTAATCAGCTCTGTCACCTGCCGGCCCACTGCGGCCACATGCCGCACGTCATGACTGGTTACCGTTATGTTCTGACCCAATACATAGCTGGATACCACATCAGTCGTATGCCCATGGGCGTCGCGCGTGTAGTTTTTGCTTATGCTTATCGCGCCCGTGCGTATGGCCTGGGGCGGTATGCCGTGGCTGGTCAAAAAATGCAGGGTGGCCACGGTGCCTGCCGCTAATTTCGTATAAGCTTCGGCCAGTGTAACGGACCGTGCATTCACGGTTGCCGACCAGATAATCAGATTTGAAGTGATATTCCGGTCTGCCGAACCGGTGACGCTAATGGTTTTCACTGTGCGGTGTACGTGCGTATAGGCCATGACCGCAATTAGCACGCAAAGAATGTTGGCAACGGCAAATGCCAGCCCCGCCTTGAGCGTTACCACAACACGTGCCGGCGGAACAGATTGTGTCAGCCCGGCATCCCGCACAGCTGCGGTTTTTGTCTGGTCGTCCATGACCTTCTCCTAAAAAAATTGACTATTCGCTCCGTATCCTCCCGAACACCATTGCAAGATAACGGGTGGACTGTGGGCTTATTTCATTACCTCTGAAATTGATCGGATTGCCGGCCGCAAGCGAGCGCGGGCACCACGCATTTGTTCTTTTATTATTCAACACGCTGATGTTTTGCCTTGCCGCGGCGATGTTTGTGACGCAGGCGCGCTTACCTGCCCATGATCAACGATGCGTTGTCTGAGGATCATGCCCAGCTTAAACACCTGCCGATGCGACAGCGCCGGGAGCGTTTCCATCAGACAATGGCCATGCGGACACGCATGCAATTCATGCAGGTCCAAATAGAATCCATGAATCTCGTCTTTTTCTTCCGCCGCCGTCCGCCGTTGAATCAGGCGCGGTCGGGCGTTGCGCGGTGCCTTCGTCGAAGCAATATCAAGCCGCCGGCGATAAGCAGCGTCACGCTGGCGGGTTCCGGCGTAAGAATTTCGGTGACCTGGGTGGACCATGTGCCGTTGGCAGCGGGCAATTCCTGAAACGTCCAGAAGGCGTTGGAATTCGTGGGATCGGCCACCGTTGTACTGTAATCACCCCAGCGGTAGCTACCGGTCAGCAGCGTGTAATCGGCCGCTCCCGCCTTAAGCAGAAATGGCGTTCCCAACGACAGACTTCCGGTATTGGAAATATGCCCAACAACCGCATAAGAACCGACATATTGACTACCCGAACTTTCGTTAAATGCCAGCACCACTGTGCCGTTGGTGCCCACCGCCATGGATCCATAATAAAGGGAACTGCCGGGGTTATTTGGATCGGTCAGGACCAGTTCATTGCGGATGGTCGGACTGGCACCATCCGTAACGGCCGGGGTAACGCCAAATACCCGCAAGGCTGACACGTTGCTGTTACCGGGGTTTGCGATCGTTTGCACACCCCAGATCTGCCCTTGGGAAAGCACCAGGCTGGAACTTAAACGATCATCGCCAGTGTCTATGGCATTGGAAGTGCCCGGCTGGGATGCGCCGGTGGCTGGCGGGCCACCCGTCTGGGTCGTGAATGTCGCAAGATTAAAATTAATATCCAGTGTAGGCGGGCTGCCCGGAACCACCACGGTCTGATTCAGATTTTCCGTGTAACCGACCGAATTGCCGCTGCTTTGCTGGTAATTTGAATACAAATAGGTGGCCTGACCGGCATTTCCACTGAAATCGCTTACCGGCTGGTTGGTAAAACCGAGGTTGCTGTAGGGCTGGTTAAACAGCGCCGCTCCAGAGGAATTGCCCGCGGTCAAACTGGCTTTGGGAATAACCAATACATCGGTATTGGTTGGTGAGCTGGTAAAATTATTCAATGCACTGGGCACTGAATACATATTGCCCGCGAGCGTCACATTATTTGCGGTAATTCCAAGAGTCGGAAAATCGGCAAATTCCGGCGTAGACATGCCCGCGGGCTGCGAACCATAAGTGATGCCATGCCAGCCAAGAAGTGGATTGCTGGATTCCGCCACTAGAAAATCATTGGAGGCGCTGACGCCCGTACTGTTCTGCGGAACGGTGATGGAACTGGCGAACCAGTTTCCCGAACTCGGATCGTAAATAATCCGCGGATCGCTTAACCCGATACTCGTGGTTGAGCCACTGGCTGTGAAGGCGGCCGAATAGGCGCTGGAACTTAGCGCGTTTTTCCAGAAGGTTTTCAGCGTTTCAGACAGGATGGGCGTATTGGTTGCGCCACTGGCGATTTTGTTGTAAACAGAAAACTGGCCGTTAATCAGTTCGGCGATATTCGCCGTGCCCACGGCACCATCAGTGTCCGGCGGCGCATAGCCCGGAATGTATCCGCTGTTACTGTAGGTTCCAGCTGAAAAATTGACCGGAATTGAATAACTGCCGGTTCCAGCCAAAGCCACAGAAGCCAATGCCAAAACCGGAATGGAAACAATCCCCGCGGAAAGAAGTGATGCTCGAATCATAAGTACCCTCAATTCAGTTCACTGTGACACCGCATTGGACTCGTGCTTGCCGGTTCAATAATCGGGCAAATTGGCGGCTCTTGCGTGTCAGTCATCTGCAGTTTAAGAATTCCATAGGGTTGAGACTTCAGGCGACACTACCCTGGTGCAAAGATTTTACCCGACGCTTGGTCACCCGACAAGAAAATTTTCGCCATTTAGTTTCAGGTTTCAGGAGGAGTCAAGTTTTAATAATTGAGTGCGCCTTGGTGCCGCACGTACATTAGCCTATTTTTTTTTAAGCTGGCAGATATTTGCAAGCTAAAAATTGTGCGCACACCATTGTGACGATTTTATAGAAAATCATTGCAATATTTGCTGGACTTGTTACGTTTATGAACGCCGATGACATTAAATGTAGGTTTTTTGTAGAAAAGGAAACGACATGAAGCGACGGGATTTTTGCAAATTTATGGCGGTTTCCGCGGCGGCAGTCGTTGGAATCAGCAAATCTGGCACAGCGGAGGCTGCAGGTGGCAGCGGTTTTGACCAGCTTAACCAGACCTATCCGGAATTTTGCGCCACTCCCGCAAACCAACGCACTTTTTACGCGCTGGAACGGAACAAAATCATTTCAGAAAAACTTAACAATCAGCATTGGCGGCCCACGGGCTGGGGCAACCCGCCGGGCCTGCCCGTGAAGGGTGGTTCTTGGGATGGCGTTCCCATGAAGGCCCCGGTCTCGGGTCTGGCTGGCGAAGGCCCGTACAAGGCAACGTGGGACTCTTTTATGCAATATGATTGCCCTGAATGGTACAGGGACGCCAAATTCGCCATCTGGAACCACTGGAGTCCACAGTGCGTGCCTGAAGATGGCGACTGGTACGCCCGCAACATGTATATTCAAGGGTCCGGCCAGAACCGTTACCAGTGCCAGCACTATGGACCGCCATCGCGCTTTGGCTACAAAGACCTGTGCGCCCAGTGGACTCTTTTGAACTGGGAACCTGGTCACCTGATGGATCTGTATAAAAAGGCGGGCGCAAAATTATTCCTGGCGGTGGCCAACCATCATGATGGCTTTGACACCTGGAATTCCAAGCATCATCAATGGAATGCCGCCAACATTGGTCCGCATCGGGACGTTATAGGAACCTGGACACATGAAGCCCGCCAGCGCGGGTTGCGCATGGGCGTGACAGTCCATCAGGCCCGCAACTGGTGGTGGTTCCAGACTGCCCACGGGGCGGATACACGTGGTCCGCTGGCTGGCGTTCCGTATGATGGCGCGCTAACCAAAGCCGATGGCAAAGGGCAATGGTGGGACGGTTACGATCCCCAGCAGCTTTATGGCGCCAAGCATCCGCATAACGCCCTGCCCGATGCCTCTTATGTGAAAAACTTTTATGACCGCACCCGCGACCTGATTGACCAGCACAATCCGGACCTGTTGTACTTTGACAATTCCCTCTTCCCGCTCGGCTGGGGCGGCATGAATATCGGAGCCTATTTTTATAACCATAACCTGAAGACCCACGGAAAAATGGAAGGCATTATTAATGTTAAGGGCGTGCCCCCCCACCTGGCAAAATCCGTTGTCGCCGATATTGAACGCGGTATCACCAGCGGTATTGTGCCTTACCCTTGGCAGTCCGAAACCTGCATCGGCAACTGGCATTATCAGCGAGATCTTTTCGACCGCCCCGGCGAATATGGTGGCTACCTGAACCCGCAGCAGGTGATTCACTGGCTGTGCGATGCGGTCAGCAAAAACGGCACATTTGTGCTTAATATTCCTGGCAAGCCGGATGGCACCATCGACCGCAAGGAAAAATTGATTCTTGAGCGACTTGCAGAATGGTTTGCTGTAAATGGCGAGGCGATTTATTCCACTCGGCCATGGAAAATTTTCGGCCAAGGCGCGACACAGGCGGCCAAAGGCTGGGGCAATGGCTTCAACACCATTAAAAACCTTGGTGCCAACGACATTCGCTTTACCCGTAACAAGGCAAATACGGTTATATACGCCATTTTCCTGGGCTGGCCGCACAGCGCATTCAATGTTCCGGCGATGGGAACCGCGTCCTCGACCAATCCGGGCAAAATCGCCCATGTTCAAATGCTGGGTGTGGATGAACCGCTGGTGTGGAAACAGACAGCCACGGGGTTAAGCGTGCAAAAGCCCAAAACCAGACCGAAAGCCGCCGATTACGCTGTGGCTTTAAAGCTGGTACTGGCCTGAACAATTATCCCGGGACGGTTTGAAAATGACCTTTAATGTTGGTGCCGGGCGGTTTGCTGGAAAAGAACCGCCCGCTTTTTTCCACTGGTCGGGAGCCAGCGGATTCAAAATTCAAAGGGCATCATTCCAGTTGTGCCAAGGACGAACATCCACCACAGCCATTCCCGCGGCCCGCCCGGCCTGAAAGCCAAGCTCGGCATCTTCATAAACCACGCATTGTGAAGGTTTCAGGCGCATTCGCCGCGCGGCCTCCAGAAAGCAATCCGGCGCGGGCTTGCCATGAGTTACGTCGTCGGCACAAATGACAATTGGAAACAGATCGGTCAGGCCAGATGCGGCCAATTGCCGGTCCACCACATGATGAAACCCACCGCTGGCAACCGCAAGGCTCCTTTTACCCTGTTCCCGCCGTGCGATCGCCACCACTGCGGAAAGTTCCCGGATAAGGGGAATGTCGGCGATGTAGAATTCTTCCTTCTGGCGGGCGATGGTGGCCGGCGAGGCGGAAGAATTGAATTCCCGCACCAGCATGTCGGCAATTTTGGTAGTCGGCGCGCCAGCGAGGGAATAAAATTTTTCTTCCGGCAGGTCAATGCCGGTTCCGTTCAGAGCCTGCAGCCAAGCGCGGTAATGCACGCCCATGGTGTCCACAAGGGTACCGTCGCAATCAAAAATCAGCCCACGAATTTCAGGGGGAAGGTCCGCTCGCGGGTCGGTCATCCATCGGTTTTCAACGGTTTGGGAAGTTGTCATTACAGTTCTCGGCCACCAGAGTGGTCCGCCTTTTTATTTGCCATCCGGGCTGGTCCTGGGTGGGTATCTCCACCCGGACTTCTGCGCACATTACGCCACACTATGGGCTTTCCCATAATGCCGCGGAAAGATAATAGCAGAATTTATGCCAACAGGTGAGGAGTCCGGAGCATTTTTTCCCTGACCGGTCACCAACGTATTCATTATGGGCCGACAACAGGGTAGAATGGGAGCATGGCGTATATAACCGTATTTG
>JAJZOA010000258.1 GCA_021852225.1 Planctomycetota bacterium | reverse complement strand
GAACCCCGTGGAAGTGGATGTAAGCGGACCGCATCTGAAAGCGGACCTGGCATTTGCCCGGAAAATCAAGGCGAAGCTGCTGGATATTCACGCGCTCAAGGATGTGGAAATAGCTCAGTCCGTCAATTATCCGACTTTGAATCTGGATATCGACCGGGCGCGCGCCGGCCTGTTCGGATTAACGGCTCGCAGCATCATGGATTCTGTTCTGGAGGCCACGGCTTCAAGCCGCTATGTCACACCGATTTTTTGGGCGGACCCTCTGACCGGAATTTCCTATCGCATGCAGGTACAGGTGCCGCAGAGCAAAATGAAATCTCTGCAGGCCGTCGAGAATATTCTGGTCGGTGCCCTGCATGGCCAGGCGGTCCTGCTGCGGAATATGGCCGCTGTGAAACGTGGCGTATCGGTCGAAGAGTATGACCGGGTGAACATGCAGCGGGAAATCTCAATTGCGGCCAATGTCAATTCGGATAATCTCGGCGGTGTGGCAAAGCGCATTCGCGACACCATCAAATCGGCAGGCCAACCGCCACGTGCGGCGATTGTGCGTGTGACTGGACAAATCCCGATCATGGAGGAAATCCTGACGGGCTTGGGAATCGGCCTGATCGCCGCGATTGTGGTTATTTTTCTGCTGCTGGCCGCCACGTTCCAGAGCTTTAAGCTTGCAATCGCCATTATTCTGACGATGCCCGCCGTTATCGCCGGCGTGGTGTTGTCCCTGTATCTGACGGGGACGACCCTGAATATCCAATCGTTTATGGGATCCATCATGGCGGTGGGAATCGCTGTTGCCAATTCCATTCTGCTGGTCACGTTCGCCGAACAATTCAGACGCGGCGGAATGAACAGCATCGCCGCGGCCGTCGAAGGCGCAGGCAGCCGGTTACGCCCCATTCTCATGACCAGTATTGCCATGATTGCGGGCATGGTGCCGATGGCCCTGGGGCTTGGCGAAAGCGGCCAGCAGTCGGCACCTATCGGCCGGGCGGTTATAGGCGGGCTGGTTTTCGCCACATTCACAACCCTGCTGATTCTGCCATCACTTTATGCCGTTATGCAACGCAACGCACCGATGAAAACAGCCTCTTTGGATCCCGACGATCCCGGCGGGCTGTTCTACGAGAAAAGCACTGGCCAAGCGGGATAATGCTGGAGTTTCAACTATTTGCGGGTGGCCGACGCCGAGCTTATTTTTGCCAGGCCCAATGACGGCCAGCAGGTCACGAATGGCTGATTGCGGGGCGACGGACGCAATTGTTTCCACTTGCCGGACCCGACGGCGGACTACAAGGCGGACGGAAAGCCCGCGGCAGGTGCATGGCGCGGGACAGCCGACACCCAATGACGTTCCTAACCGTCTCCTGCTGCGATCGACACCCCCACCGAATCTGTCGCGCACCGGCGGTGCCGCCCGAAATCCCGGCAATATCCATCGATCGGGTGATTTACGTTATGATAGACACGCCCGGCGATGGAGAAATAGACGAGCAATTTTGGCCGGCGAAGGGGCATGATGCACAATCACAATATTAAACTCATGATTTCCGATGTGGATGGCACACTGCTGACACCACAAAAAATCCTGACGCCCAAAACTATTGCCGCGGTCAAACGGGTCAAGTCCGCGGGCGTCCGCTTTACCATTATCAGCGGACGGTCGCCCGATGGCCTGCCATCATTGATTGCACAACTGGGCCTGACTGAACCGGTGGGCGCGTTTAACGGGGCACAAATTGTCTGGCCGAATTTAAGCACGCTGGAAATTTGCACGCTGCCGGCAGCGGCGGCAGAAAAGGCGATCGCAATATGTCGCGAATTTTCCATTGATTTCTGGCTGTATGATTTTTCCCGCTGGCTGGTCAGCAAGGCCGATGGGGTGTATGTGGATCGGGAAAGCAACACAGTCGGCCATGCGCCGGCCGAGGTATGGGAATCCGGCCCGTTGCCCCCCGATCTGATAAAGCTTGTCGGGGTAAGTGACCAGCCCGCCGTTCTGGCCGCGTGCGAGGCGGCCATGCGGCAGCGGCTGGGAGGCGAATTAAGCGCCAGCCGGTCACAGGCGCATTACCTGGATATCACCCGCCTGGGAGCGGACAAGGGGCACGGGCTTAAACGATTGGCCGCGGTCATGGGAATACCGCTCAATCAGGTGGCGGCAATTGGGGATGGTTCCAACGACCTGCCCATGCTGAATATGGCGGGGCTGGCCATGGCAATGGGCAACGGGGTGGATGAGCTTAAAACACTCGCCGTATTTGTAACGACCAGCAATGACGAAAACGGATTTGCCCAGGCAGTCGATTGGTTGCTGACATCCACCGCCTGATCGCCGTGACCCGAGTGGATGTCGCCAACAGCCCCTTTCCATGAGCAGGCATTCGGGCAGCGTCTAAATTTTCAGTCGCTTGACGTTAGCCAAAAGTTAGGTACCATAAAATAAACGCTTACGCGCCGCACCGCGTGCGAATTTCGGTGTTTTTTTGTGAGATTTTCATGTCCGCACTTGCCACAGCCTCCAATCCGTCACATTCGGCCGCTTCAACCCCACGGGAACAGGCTCTGGAAAGGGCAGTCTCCCAAATTGAAAAAACGTATGGCAAAGGTTCCATCATGACGATGGACGGTGCGGGTCTGGTGGCGATTGATGGCATTCCAACCGGCTCACTGGGGCTGGATATCGCGCTGGGCGGCGTGGGTCTGCCGCGGGGCCGCATTGTGGAGGTGTTTGGCCCGGAATCTTCAGGGAAAACGACGCTTTGTCTGCATATCATCGCGCAGGCACAAAAAACCGGCGGCGTGGCGGCTTTTGTGGATGCCGAACATGCGCTGGATCCATCCTGGGCCAAACGGCTGGGGGTAAGCCTGCAGAACCTTTTGGTCAGCCAGCCGGACACCGGCGAGCAGGCCCTGGAAATTGTGGAGTTGCTGGTGCGCAGCAATGCCGTGGATGTGATCGTGGTCGATTCAGTCGCGGCCCTGATTCCGAAAGCGGAAATTGAAGGTGAAATGGGCGATGCCTCCATGGGCATGCAGGCCCGTCTGATGAGCCAGGCCATGCGGAAACTGACCGGCGCGGTTTCCAAAAGCAAAACACTGATCGTTTTCATCAACCAGATCCGCGAAAAAATCGGCGTCATGTTCGGCAATCCGGAAACCACCACCGGCGGCCGCGCCCTTAAATTCTACAGTTCCGTGCGAATTGACATCCGCCGCGTCAACACCATCAAGGAAGGAGAGGTCGCGATTGGCAATCATGTACGCGCCAAAGTGGTGAAGAATAAAATCGCGCCGCCTTTCCGTGAGGCGGAATTTGATATTCTGTTTGACAGCGGCATCAGCTATGAAGGTGACCTTCTGGACCTGGCCGTAAATGACAATGTCATTGATAAAAGCGGCGCATGGTTCAGCTATGGTCCATTGCGGATGGGTCAGGGGCGAGAACAGGCGCGGCAGTATCTGAAGGAAAATCCGGCCGCCGCCAAGGAAATTCGTGAAAAAATTCTGGCCAAGCGCATGCCGAAGGTGGAAACGGCTCCGGAAAAATCCGCCGTGAAAGCAGAATTAAAAGTGGATGGCAAGCCTGAACTGAAGGATAACCGCCCCACCGCCAAAGCTGGAAAATAGTGCCCGGTTGCCACCCCCTTTGCGGTGCCCGTTGGCCTTGGGCAAATCGGGATCGGTTCCGATCCGACTGCGGCTATCGTCCGTCGCGGTCGGTATGCGGCTGGCGGGACCGCCGCGGCACGCTGCCGACCAAGCGAACTTAATAACGACGGACGTGACGATGCCATCGTTTCGTTCGCCCATTGGGCCGAAGGCTCGCCAGCTTTCCAACAATGACTCTGAATTCCGCGGCCTAAATGGCAGCTCCACGAAAGGCAGGCCCGCCAACCGGGACCGAACACCGGTACCTCACGATGAGGCCTCAGCTTGGGGGCCGTAGACTGCGAATTGCCAGCAAATATGCCTCCCCTGTTTGGCTCTATTGCCGGGCCGTTTTGAAAACGGTCATTTCCGAATATTTTCCGACACGCCCAGACAAATTCAGGAAAAATTCTTATACTATGAACTGTTGGAAAAGGGTTGGCTATGCAATCATCCTCTGTACGTGTTCTTCTGCCCCGAACGGCCGGCACCAATTGCGACCAGGAACTTGCCTGGGCGTTTGAACAGGCCGGCGCAGCGGTGACCAAACTTCACATCAACCGCCTGATGAACGCCCCCGATCAGTTGCGTCACTATCACATACTGGCATTGGCTGGTGGCTTTTCCTACGGCGACGACATAGCCAGCGGAAAGATTTTCGCCAACCAGCTTGTGCATCATCTGAAAAATCCGCTGGAACAATGGGTACGGGATGGAAAGCTGATTATCGGTATCTGCAATGGCTTTCAAATTCTGGTCAAGGCGGGGCTGCTGCCCGGCCCGCTGCCGCAGTTTGCGCCAGAAGACACCCGCACCGCCACGCTTACCCACAATTCGCACGCCCGCTTTGAGGACCGCTGGGTACGGCTTAAAACCTTTTCGAGTCTCTGCAAATGGATTCGGCCCGGCCAGTTGCTCCGCCTGCCAGTGGCCCATGGCGAAGGCCGCTTTATGGTTCGTTCGCCGGAAGTGCTTGCGGCCCTGCAGCAAAACGATCAGATAGTCTTGCGATATGTCGACGCAGGTGGCCAGGCGACCAGCGATTTTCCGGACAATCCCAACGGCAGCACCGACGCGATTGCCGGCATTTGCGATATCACCGGTCGTGTACTGGGCCTGATGCCACACCCCGAACGCTTTACCCAAATGCACCAGTCACCAGACTGGACGCGCGCCGACCAGACCGCCGATGGCATGCAAATTTTCCGGAACGCTGTTGATTTTGTGCACGCGTCACAATCGCTTGACATACAATCTTCAGAGAGCCTTCCGGTGGAACCGGCTGCCGCCGCCGGCTGATGCGGCCACATCCGCGCTGGTCAACACCGAATCCAATACAAGGACCCACACGGATGATACACGGCACGGAAGCTATCAGTCATAAAAAGCGGCACTGGATTCTGCCGCAGGCCATGCCGCGGGCCGCGGACGTTGCGGCAACAGCCTGCGCGCTGGCCTGTCATCCGTTGGTCGCCAGACTGCTGCTGACGCGGCAGATCACAGACCTGGCGGAAGCCCGGGAATTTATTCATCCGCAATTCAAAAATCTTCACCCTCCGGAAACGATTCCTGGCATGACCGCGGCTGCGGAACGTATCGCGGCGGCAATTCACCAGCGCGAGAAAATGACCATTTATGGTGATTACGATGTGGACGGCATCACCGGAACGGCGATGCTGTGGCGACTGCTTAAAATGGCCGGCGCTGATTTTGATGTTTACATTCCGCACCGTGTGGATGAAGGCTATGGAATTTCCTGTAAGGCTCTCCAGCAACTGGCTCAAAAAGGCACCCAACTGCTGGTGAGCGTAGACTGCGGCATTACTGCGATTGAACCCATTGCCCAGGCCCGCCGTGCCGGCATGGATGTGGTGGTGACCGATCATCATGAAATGGGCGACACGCTGCCCGAGGCCAATGTGCTGGTTCATCCCGGCCTGGATTCCACCGGGCAGGCGAACCGGCATCTGTGCGGAGCGGGTGTGGCATATAAACTGGCATGGGCCATTGGTGCGCGACTTTGCAATTCGCCACGGCTTACCGGCGGGTATCGGAGCCTGATGGTGGAATTTTCAGCACTGGTGGCTCTGGCCACCATCGCCGATGTGGTTCCGCTGACCGGGGAAAACCGCTTGCTGGCGCGGTTCGGCCTGGCGCAACTGCCGCGTTCGTCGCTGGTCGGCATTCAGGCGCTGATTTCGGCCGCCGGTCTGACGAACAAAACAATTGATGGCACGGCCGTGGGCTTTCTGCTGGCACCGCGGCTTAATGCGGCCGGTCGAATGGATCACGCCTCGGAAGCGGTTGAACTTTTAACCACAGATGATGCAGCCCGCGCAACTGAACTTGCGGATTATCTGGAAGAGCAGAATATGGATCGCCAGGGCACCGAACGCAAAATTACCGCCGCTGCGCTAAAAATGGCGCGCGAACCGCGGGATATGCCACCCGCCATCGTGTTGTGCAGCCAGGACTGGCACGCCGGCGTGGTGGGCATCGTCGCTTCACGCCTGGTGGACGCTTTCAATCGCCCGACGTTTATCCTCTCGCAGGATGGGGCGCAAGCCGCCGGGTCTGGACGCAGCATTAAGGGCATTCCACTGCATGAAGCCATTGAATTCTGCCGCGATCTTCTGATCAGCGGTGGTGGTCATGCCGCTGCAGGCGGCGTTCGGCTGGAATCCGGAAAGGTGGAAGCGTTCCGTCAGCGTCTGTGTGAATTTGTCCGCAACCACTATCCGCAATTGCAATTCGCCGCCGCACTGGATTTGGATGGCGAACTCACGGAAGCCGATCTGGACCTTCAGGCCGTGCGCGAACTGGAAAACCTGGCACCGTTCGGCTGCGGCAATCCACGTCCGAAATTTCTGATCGCCGGTGCAAGATTGGCTACCGCGCCCCGTCGCATGGGTGCGGCGGGCGGGCACCTGCAACTGCAACTTCGCATCGGCACGCAAACCGCACGGGCAGTGGCGTTCCGCATGGGCCTTCTGGAGCCATATCTGCCCGTCGGCCTGGAAATTGACTTGGTGGTGGAACCACGAATTGACACCTACAAGGGCCGCACACGCCTGGACCTGCACGTTGTGGACCTTCGCAGATCCGATGGCAGATTTCTGGAACCTATTGTTCAGACAGCCCGCACGGACATCGCGCGCGAAATTACACCCGCCGCATTACATCCCACCGTTTGACCTTTCGCGCCCCAGGCAAATTCCGTCCAACCAATGCGGAATCTTCATCACACAAATCGATTCGGCGGCAACAAGCGCCAACGGCGCGTTCAAACCTCATCTGGATAAATGGGGCGCTTGGGGCGGTGAACTTATTTTCAGTCCGCAATCCTGAAATGCGATAGATGTTGTACCCGTCCGCAGACTCCATGCGCGGCGGCCCGCCAGGATCGCGTTATTTGACTATCTCTTAGGCAGGAACTTCCGCCGCATCCTAATTGTGCGGCAGTCCGAATAATAAAACGCGCGCGAATGGGGGCGGGCCTGTGACAAATATTTTTTGAAAGGGCAAATTTCATCGGTTTTAGCTCAATTTTTGTATTCCGTCCGGCGGAATGTAACAGAGGTGGCACGCGGC
>JAJZOA010000196.1 GCA_021852225.1 Planctomycetota bacterium | reverse complement strand
CGCTTTACATTTGCTTCCAATGTCATCATCATGCTCCTTATGCTTGTGACGACAATAGATTCTCAAATTTTCAGGCTGCCGAGAAGACGCGGTTCGTAATACGGACACCTATATTCCATGAGGAATTTCAGATGATACGAGACGAATTTCCAGAGTTCTACCAGTTCCTTGGACTGTGTTATCACCAAGATTGGGATATCACATGCCCCGATTACCCCGACACGCTCGCTGCGGCAGCGGCGTACGCGACGATGAATCCAGCCACATCCGTCCGGCGCTTGCGTGACGAAATTGTCGCGTTTATTGCGAGGCCTTTCTCTGGGGTGCAAGTGCGTGAGATTATGCTACATGACCTACGGTGTGAATATCTCCCAGAGGCGGATGGGATGACATATTCGGAATGGCTTGGGCGAGTGGCAGCAAGAATAAGCGAGTGTCTTCAGTATAGTGACCCAAAGGACTGTACTGGAACTGAACTTGACGAGAACGGGGTTTCAGACGATCGGCAAGCGGATGAATGACGTGTAATTATGGCGACAAGTGGCACAGTTTGGTCTTCGAAACTGCGCCGGCGCATGGCAACATCTTCGGCTAAGGAAAGTTACGGACGTTTATGCCGCCTTGTGCGGTGGCCCAGCGAATTGTAAGACTGCTAATTTTTATGATAACGGACGTTTGGATGATTGTCAAACGGATGGGTAACATGGATTTATGGCGATAAGTGGAGCCACTTTGGTCGTGAACTCCCGGCGGTGCATGAAAAATCGTCGCTGGGCGCGCACCGTTTGTGCGGATGCGACAACAGCGCCTTTTCTTACAACATCTTTTTGCCGATGTTCAGGCGGCTTTGCGCAGCTTAATCTCGACGATCGGAAGTCGCACATCGCCGCGAAAATGTCTTCGTGCGATCTCGATTTGAATATTGGGCTTGTCCCGCGCACGATAGGCTACCGCTTTGGGCAACTTCCTGTGGTTATAAGCTTCCTCCGGCGTCCGAGCGTTGATCGCGCTATGCGGACGACAGCCATTATACCAAGCGGCGAAACAATCCAGCCGGCGCTGGATGCCGGTGGCGGAAAATCCAAACAAAACCAGTCGCGCCCAGCCTTTCAGGTTTCGAAAAAAACGTTCGATTTTTCCGTTCAAAAATGGTGCCCGCACCCGGCTTCGCACTTGCCGGATGCGTTGCCGCCGCATCGCTTTACCGAACTGCTTCCTAAATTGGGATCCGTTGTCGGTGATGAGGAACTTGGGCTTGCCATGCCGCGCAACTGCGATCTTGACCAGCGCGGCCATATTGCGTGCGCACGGCGTTCTGGCGTAGACTTTCAAAGCCAGAACCTTGCGCGAAAATCCATCAAGTACGGCCGCGATGAAAAAGGTAAACCACAGAACACGGATTTGCGTGATGTCCGAATGCCAAACGTGATTGGGCTTCTTCGGTTTCAGCAGGTCATGCGGCTGGATGCCAGCGGGTTCCTCCATTGCGGGTCTTGGTTTTCGCGGCGGTTTTTTCGTTTCCGATTCCCGCAACATTCGCTGGACGCTGGACCGGCTGATCTGAATTCCAGCACGCCGCAGGTGCCGGGCCATGGTGCGGGTTCCAAATTCCGGTTCCGGGCAGAGCCGTCGCAATTCTTGCGCCGCCCAGCGTACGGCGTCATCCATGCGATTCCAGACGATGGCCCCGGCCAGCAGGCTCGGCTTGCCGTTGCCCTCGATGGATTTGATCCAGGCGCGAAGCGTATTTTCGTGAATCACGAACCGCTTGGCGGTGATGTTGATGTTCCAGTCCCGCAATCGCATGATTTGCAGAATGGCCAACCGCTGGGCGGGGCGGTAATCGGGCCGCTTCTGTGGCGGCATGTTTTCCCGCCCGGTACGGAGAATATTCAATTCTCGCCGGAGCAATTCGGATTCTGTAACTTCATGGTCCCGCTGGATCATCAATCGCATAATCGGCGAGGCGGCGGAAGCCAATCGCGTCCGCGCCATCTGCATGGCCTGCCCCAGCGTACTGGCCATGGCGTCAACCAGATTCAGCACCGCGGTGGAAGCAATCGGCATAGGCTTTTCCTCGTCGGAACAAGCGAACATGATAGCCGAATTCATTCCTCACGGTTGCAGAAAAAACCGACTGCACACCAAGAAATTCGGAACTGTTCAGAGAATCCCCTTGTGGCGTTTAGTATTGCGACAGCCTGCAATACCATGAGAACATAAAAATCCGATCACTTGCAAAACACAATGTTTTCGCGGTATTATTAACTTCGCCACAGGGGGAATCGCAACGGACCGAGAATCCCGCTATCAATGGATCATCCATTATTTTCTTTCTGACTCCAATGCAATCCGAACCAACGCCATAACCGCCAACTTTATTGGTGGCTCTAGTGAATTCCAGTTCTTGACGATCACCGATAAATCCGAATCGGGCACAATCCATGGTTGCGCACTTCGTAAATCTATTGTTTTTCCAAGGTTTGCGCATGGCCCTTTTAGTCCTTCAGGCTGGCTACCCGATAGCTCATTTTACCATACCGCGAGCCAGTGTCAGGAGGGCAGCCTTTTCGTTCTCCGAGAGCCTCTCCCAGCAATCGGCCAGTTCGGCCAGCCGGGCATCGTTTTGTGCCAAAAGCGCCCAGCGGCGCGCCGCCAGAATCCGCGTTGATATACATGCTGATCCAATTGAATTTGCCCTGCCCCCCGCATTCCCCACCCACCCGGCATGGCGGGCGAATATCGCACATAGCCGTTATACTTATGGCCGAGCGCCCGTAGCTCAGTTGGATAGAGCGGTGGTTTCCTAAACCGCAGGTCACAGGTTCGATCCCTGTCGGGCGCAATGCGTTTTATCCTGCGGCGCGTTTTTCGCCCAGAGTTTTCCAACCTCGCCGCGCGACAGGCTGCCTGCATATAATCTGAAAAGGTCTTTACGGAAAGGGTGGTCATGAAAACTTCCATACCAACAAGTATCGGCTCCTTATTGGCGGCGGCAGTGTGTGTTGCCGGGCTTGGCGGATGTGGGGCATATTACGTCGGCGGACCGTGGCGGCCCGGGCCGGCCGTCGTGGTTGCTCCGGAGCCATATGCCTACCAGTATTATTATGATGCATCGGTGGGAGCCTATTACTGCTATTATCCGCGCTATGGCTGGCGTTTTTGTCCCTCGCCGCCGCCCGCTGGCGCGGTGTTCTGGCAAGGAGCGCCTCCGGCCTACCTTCCGCCGCCACCGCCCGGCTTTGTGGTGGCCGGATCACCAGGCTTTACCGCTCAGTTCTTTTTCGATCCGGATCGGCACGCGTACTATTATTACGACAATGACCGTCGCTGGCATTACTATCCCGGTCGGCCGCCAGCCAATGCGCATTTCTGGCGTGGCCAGGCACCGCGGGAACTGCCCCATCCACCGCGCGGCGCACCGCGTTGGCAGGGGCGCGCGTGGCGCGACCAACAGGGCAATCGGGGTCATGGGCGAAACGATCGCGGAGATCATGGTGATCATTGAGAGGTAAAAGGCTTGCGAAACTACGGCGGCGCGGCACCAGCCGGGCGGCTGTCACCTTTGGGTGACGGCGCGGTCAAACCGGAACACCACATCAAATACTTTGCCCCCATGCCGACGGGCGATTATTTCTTCTTTTATCATGCACAATTTCACGACATCTGTGGTCAATGAGATATTGAAATTGCTTTCCAGCCCTCGCCCCATTCCCTCCAGGAAAACCAGATCCGCCCCGGCCGCCATCGCGTTGCATTCTTCAGAAACGTCCGTCAGGTCAATCAGCGGCGTGCCGCCTCCGGAAGAACCCGCGGTAATCCGCTGGCCTTTTATAAGTGAATCCATGACCGGATCGATGGCGCAGATAAGGCCCAGTAAATCCCGCAACTCCGTGGCGATCATATCATTTAATGCCGGCGATTCATTGGCCAGCAGGCCAACTTGCGTACCCCTTGCCGCCAGCCACCTGACCAGCGGCAACACACCAAGCACCGCGTCGCTGCCGGCGTTATCCATGAAAAAAAGGGCCTTTTTATACCCGCCGCCATTAAGCAACCGTTCGGCAAAGGCATCAAAATGATCCACCAGCCAGGGGCGCTTGCCATCCAGACTTTGGCGTACTTTCCGAAAGTCCGGCGAGCCGCTGGCAAACAGCTTTGCCGTTTCCGTTGCTCCCATATCAAAAATATTCCCGGCAAACACTCCTTCCACCAGCAACCGCAACGTTTCCAGGTCTGTACGCGAGGGGTGCGGTCGGTCTAAGTCGGCGATGATCTGCGGATACAAGGCCAGCATCGCGATATTTTCCCGCCGCTTGTTTAACAGAAATGGATCAGGCAGATTGTGCGCCTTTAAAATATTCTGGCGCAGTTTGCCCATAACCTGCAGGTTAAGTTGGCCATATTTTGCCGGATTTTCCCGCACAGATTCCATTTCTGCACGCAGTGCCGCGGCGCACGCATCCGCCCGGGCGCGACTTTCCGGCCCGTAAACCTGCACCGCCAGTTCCATTATAAGGTCAAAATGGTGCGAAAAATGATCCAGCCAGAAATTGCGGAATTCAACATCCCGCAGCATATCCTGCGTGCAGGGATAATATGTTTCCGGATCTGGCAGCAGAACAAATGCGGGCATGAAACCTCGGTCAAACGGCAAGCGGGTACGCCATCCGTTTGCGGGCGAATCCCGCAGGTCTGCCGGATGGTGGCGCCAATATACCACAGATATGCGGGAAATTGCCCGCCCGCCTGCGCAAACCCTCTTTTCGTTGAATCCCTGTCATTTATGCTTCGGCTGGTTATTGGCGGTCAATCCGCAGATGAAACTACGCCGATTTGCCGATGGTGCAGTTTCAGGCTGTCACAACTCTGGAAAAGCACACAACGCGGCCAGGTTTTCATCAGGCCAGGTCGTGGCCCGCTGATTTTCAGCCGCCCCGGTGGCTGATTATTTTGCCGCCCACTCTACAAACAATGTCCATCAGACCTGTTATCTCCCAATGCCAACCCTTATAGCTGTTTAACTCTGGCGCGTGCCGGAAAATGCCTGTCGTTTCTTAAAAGGATCCGGTTATGAACGTTCAATCAGATGTGAACCCGCGGCCAGCCGTTGAAAATCAGGGGCCTGCGGGCACAGAATGGCCAGCCCGTCGCCTGCTTAACCAAGCACAAACCGCGGCTTATCTGGGCGTCTGCGGGCGCACGGTATCCGCGCTGGCCAAAAAGGGAAAACTCAAACGGGTGCTGATCGGCCGTGCCATTCGCTATGACCTTCTGGAGTTTGTCGGGTTAATTTCCGATGGCAAAAAGAACTGATCGCGGCCCGAACGGATGCCCCGTCGGCCGCGGCGCATGGGCGTGCGATTGCCCGCCGACCAGAATTTGTCCGCCGCGCCCGCCCAAGGCGGTCACCCGCCGCAGTCAGCGGTTGGCCAAAAACAGTAAGGATACAACCGTTATGACAGGAATTTTCCCGTTCCAGGCTTCAGCGGCTGAAGTAAAAGACCCTCTGGCCCTGCCGGGCTATTTGCTGAATGACGCGCTGGAACTCTGCATTATGGGTGATCTGGCCGCGGCCATCGGCCATGGCTGCTTTATAAAAACCGTCGCCGAACTGCGCAGCGTTTTACCGACGACGGCAGGATGGATTCATCACGATGCGTCAATCATATATGGAGCGGCACTGGCCATGGCCGCGGAAAATCTTGCGGTCATAGATGCGGCCAGCCTGGGCCATGCGTGCCAGGCACACGGACTTTCCGCGGCGCGGGTGTATGACCTGCTGGAAGCCAACCTGCTGCCCAACCCGTCCATGGCCCGCCGCCACGCCACAGACCTTGCCGCGATTATCAGCAAACGGCAGTTGTTTTCCGCGGCGGTCCGATCATTGGATGATTTGAAAAATCCGGCCTTGTCCGCGGAAGGCATTGCCGAGGAAATAAGGCGCAACGCCACGGCCGTTGTTCCGGCGGGCGGTATCCGTCGGCAAGGCCCGCTGCCACCCGAGGCCGATGCGTTTTACGGCCTGGCGGGTGAACTGGTGGCCGCCATTGATCCGCATACGGAATCTGACCGCATGGCGGTGCTGATTCACCTGCTGGTCATGTTCGGCAATATCATAGGTCGCAACCCGCATTTCGTGGTGGATGGCGCGGCGCATCATCTGAATCTGTTTGCCGTATGCGTGGGCGATACCGCCAAAGGCCGCAAGGGCACCGCCGGTGCCAATGCCGCACGGGTGGTTGAACCGCTGGATGAGGCATGGGCCGCCGACTGCCGCAGGTCCGGTTTGTCTTCCGGTGAAGGGCTTATTTATGCCGTTCGTGACCCAATTATGAAACAAGGCCAGTGTGTGGATGACGGTGCCACGGACAAACGCCTGCTGATTGTCGAATGCGAATTCGGCAAGGTGCTGAAGGTGGCCGCACGCGATGGCAATACGTTATCAGCGCAGCTGCGGCTGGCATGGGACTGCGGCAATCTGCATGTGATGACCAAAACCCCGCTGCGGGCGGGCAACGCACACATATCCATGATTGGCCATATTACCGGCGCGGAATTGCGCTGCGGTCTGGCGATGAATGACGCCGCCAACGGTTTTGGCAACCGGTTCCTGTGGGTCTGCGTGCGCCGATCCAAGGAACTTCCCCGCGGCGGGAGCCTGGCGGAACTTGAGACGGCACTGGCACCGCTGCGCCAGCGTCTGCGTTTTGCCGCGGATTTTGCCCGCACTGTGGAACAGATGGAAATGACCGGAGCGGCTTGGGAGATATGGGATACGGAATATTCCCAGCTTTCCGCCGGGCACGATGGCCTTTGGGGCATGTTAACGAGCCGGGCTGAAGCCCAGGTTCGCCGGCTGGCCTGCCTTTACGCGCTGTTCGACGGGCAGGTAATGGTTGATGCGCCCCACCTGCGGGCGGCACTGGCTGTGTGGTCTTACTGCGACGCCAGCGCCAAATTTCTGTTTGGGGGAACGACAGAAGGCAACGCGACGGCAGCCGTTCCGGTGTCTGTAATGACACCTACCGAGGAACTGGTGGCATTGGTCCGCAACATGGGGGGAAGGTCCACCCTGCGGCAGATCCGCCAGGCCAAGGCGAAATATCGGTTGGCGGGTGTTGCAGAACGGGAAGTGGCGGCAGCCATATCCGCAGGCGGACTGCGCTGGGTAAATATCGGCTCGACGGGCGGACGACCCGCAAACATGGTGGAGGTTGTAAGCCCCGACATTGCGGTACCGATAGTATCGAAAGTGTCCCAAACCGCAGAAAAACCGACTTTCAGTACTAATGGTACTG
>JAJZOA010000248.1 GCA_021852225.1 Planctomycetota bacterium | reverse complement strand
TTGGAAAGTCCCAGCGTGGTGTGGCAATTGGGTAACTGCTCACTGATCCGCCGAATGCCGTCAATGGTTTCCAGGGCCAGTCGCCGGACTTCTTCCTGCCCTGTGACAATGGGAAATATCAGCGGGTCAAAATAAATATCCGTTTCCGGAATACCGTACTTATTTACCAGCAGATCGTAAAGCCGTTGGGCAATGTCAATTTTGCGATCCGCTGTTTTGGCCATCGCTTCCGTTTTATCTTCATCTATCGTGCCGGCGACCACTGCGGCACCGTAGCGTTTGAGCAACGCCGCCATGCGCGCAAGTTTGTCCTCACCATCTTCCAGATTAATGGAGTTGACAATGCACTTGCCCGGTGCGGCTTGTAATCCGGCTTCAATGACATCCAACTGCGTGGAATCTATCATCAGCGGGGCGGTGACTTCTTTGGCGAACCGGCGGACAATATCCGTCATGTCCGGCACGCCGTTGCGGCCTACATAATCTACGCAGACATCCACGACATGCGAGCCTTCTTTAACCTGCTCCCGCCCAATGGCCACCAGTGTATCCCAATCGCCCGCCAGCAGACAATCACGGAATTTCTTGGAGCCGTTGGTATTGGTGCGCTCGCCGACAATGAGAATGGAATTATCCTGTCGGGCGTCCACCGCATTATACAACGATGAAACGGTGGCATGGGCGGCATCAATTTTCCGGCCAAAGGCACTGCGGGCCGCGGGTTTTAATGTCCCTACCGCGGCGGCAACCGCGCGGATATGTTCGGGTGTGGTGCCGCAGCATCCACCGACAATATTAACGCCGAACTGCTGCACAAACTCGACATGGGCCTTCGCGAGTTCCGCGGCACCCAGCGGAAAATGCGTGCGGCCTTCATGCAACACGGGCAGGCCCGCATTGGGCTGCACGGATAGATAGCGGGTGCAATGCTGGCTCAGCGTTTCTACATGGGCGCGCATCAGTTCCGGGCCGGTGGCGCAGTTCATGCCGATAACATCCACCGGCAGCGCTTCCAGAGTGGTAATCACCGCATTGATTTCCGTGCCCAGCAACATTGTGCCGACGGTTTCCATGGTCACCTGCACCATGATCGGAACACGAATGCCCAGTTCCGTCATGGCGTCCACCGCGGCAATCACCGCGACCTTCGCCTGCAGCAGGTCAAAGCACGTTTCAATGAGAATCGCATCGACGCCACCGTCTAATAGGCCGCGAATCTGCTCAAGATAAGAATCGTGCATGATATCAAAAGTGGTATTGCCCAGCGTGATGGCTTTGGTGCCCGGGCCAATTGAACCGGCGACAAAGCGCGGACGATCCGGCGTGGAAAATTTATTCGCGGCGTGGCGCGCCAGCGTTGCCGCCTTCTTGTTTATTTCCCGGCACCGATCCTGTAAGCCGAATTCCGCCAGAACGATTTTACTGGCACCAAACGTATCGGTTTCCACGGTATCGGACCCGGCGGCATAATACGATTCATGGATGTTCTCAATGACATCCGGGCGCGAAAGCACCAGCACTTCCGGGCAGTTTTCAAGATTATTAAAATCCGCCAGCGTCAGATTAGCCGCAAATATCTGCGTGCCCAAGCCACCGTCAAACACCATGACGCGATGCTTTAATACCTCCAGAAACGGATGACTTTCCATCGGACCGGCGGCACCCTGCTGCAACGCTGAAGCATTCTGGCTTTCTATTGTCTTACTCATGATTCTTTACTCATTTTGCGCCCTTCGCGTGTCGGGACGTTACATCGGCACCTGAAACATGCCGGTTCACATGATGCCGATACGTCGGTCATGATTTTGCGCCTCTGCCGATGTCTTTCCGGGGCGCGACCCGCAGTCGCGGCTTGGTGGAAGGCCTGGCGGCATGGGAGTCGGTCGAGGCGGGCGAATGTTGCAGCCGCTTGCGTTCCTTTTCCATTTCCTTGCGTTCAAACCATTTTTGTGTGGCCTGTCGCTTTTGATCGTGATACTCCGGCGAACTGACCGTGCGCAGCCATTGCAGTTCCTTGGGCGATATCGGTCGGGATTCACCGGGATTTAAGCCCGCAGCCGTAATCGTTTCCGCAATCGCCACACGGAACATATCATGAACGCGATATCCAAAGCGGGCCAGCACGCGGCGGAATTCCCGATTTTTCCCCTCGGCAATTTTAACTTCCAGAATCGTCTTGCCCCGTTGACGTGACAACACGCGCAGGGTAAAACCCTCCGCCCGTATGGCCCTGCCGCCATCGGGCGCTCCCAGCCAGATACCCTTGCGCACACGTTCCACCGCTTCTGGTGTTAAACGGGCATCCACAGTCACCACGTAAGTTTTTTCCACGCCATATCGCGGATGAGATATGGCATTGGCCAATTCCCCGTCATTGGTCATCAGCACCAACCCGCGCGAATCCATATCCAATCGGCCCACGGGAAAAAGTCGCGCCGTGACGCCCGGCAGCAGTTCATGGACCGTTTTTCGATCCGCCGGATCATTGCGTGTCACCAGCACGCCCTTGGGTTTATACAGCAGCAGATAGACCGGTTTTTCCGGCTTCAGAGCTTCAACAAGATCATCTCCCACGGTTATGGTATCTTTTTCCGGGTCAATGAGCACCGGCAATTTTGCCGGCACATGCCCATTGACACGCACCTGCCCCTCAAGAATTAACTGCTCGCACTTACGCCGCGCCGCAACGCCGCAATCGGCCATGAATTTTTGTAATCGTACTTTCATTGCGTTATCCAATCCTGCATTTCCACACCGATGCGATGCATCCGACAAATTGTCCTTCCGGCCACCGCCGCATCATATAATCCCAGGCCTGCTTGGGGTAAACTTCCATCACGCCCCGACGCCCGTTTCACGCTCAAGACCAACCTGATTATGGCATCGTAATCCGCAGCAGTGTACACGCGCTGACCACGCGCAGGCGTATCTGCCGGGCGGTGGCCGGAATTAAAACGGTCTCCCCGGCGGCAAATGCCAGCGGCATGGCGTCGAGAATTTCCAGCACCCCCTGTCCCGTTAGACACATCCATACTTCCGGCTTCTCATCAAGCCACTGCGCAGGCAAGGTCTGACTTCCCTCCGGTACGGTCAGCCGATGGATGGAAAAGTAATCGCAGGAAACCAGCTCGGTTACAATGGTATCATCAATGAGATAATTGCGACGTTGTGGTGGTGCGGAAACGCCCGGCGAGAAATCTATGACCTCCAAAGCGTCTTGAATATGCAACGTCCGGGCCTTGCCGTCCCGCCCCAGGCGATTCCAGTCAAAAACCCGGAAAGTCGTGTCGCTGGGAGTTTGCACCTCAGCGACCAATACGCCTGCGCCCAGCGCATGAACCGTGCCGGATTCCAGAAAATGGCAATCACCCGCATGCACCGACACCGCCTGCAACAGGCGGTCTACCGTTCCGGCCTGCAAGGCTGCCGCGAACATATCGCGGGTTACGCCCGGCTTGACGCCTTTATATATTTTGGCACCTGGCGCGGCTTCAATGACATACCAGGCCTCGCTTTTCAGATCTGCACCGGGATGTGCTGCCGCGTACGCCCGGTTGGGGTGTACCTGTACCGACAAATCGGCGGCGGCATCCAGAAATTTTATCAGCAGTGGAAAATGCGCATTTTCGGTTGCTGCCCGGCCCATCAATTCGGCCCGGTACTTCCCAAGCACATCATGCAGGGATTGCTTGCCCAGGGGGCCATTGATGATCCGGCTGGACAAGCTGCCATCTGAAGCAGCGCCGGTGGAATCCGCCTTGACAGAACCGGCGGGCAGATCGGCCAATTCCCAGGATTCCCCCAGGCGCGCCTTGTAAAGTTCACGCGGTACGGGTCGACCAAGAATCTGGCGGATTTTCTGTCCACCCCAGATACGTTCTTGAAATACAGGGGAAAATTTCAGCGGGTATATAGTCACGTAATACAATCCTTCATTTTCATGTTGTGGTGGTGCTGGCCGCACTATCAATTATAGCGTGCATTTCTCCGGCATCGTCGGCGGAACGCAGCACCGATATAATTATCGGCCAAACGTGGCCGGAACTTTGATCCGCCCGCGCGCCATTAACTTCAAAAGCGCCCGATCGTTAATCCGGCCCTGACCAAGGGCGGGCCAATGACCATTCCGGGCCTGTTCCGGCACACCGTCGCTGCCACCGTTCCATGCGGCGCTTGCCAATCGCCCCGCCATCAACTATCATTCTATCCGGATGAACGGATCATTGCCAGTCGCTGCCCCCGCATCATCCGCCCGGCCGACGACGGTCCGGCGGTGGGTGGAGACATTGCGCACGCTGGCCGATCCCATGCGTTGCCGCATGATTCGGCTTCTGGAACACGCGGCGGGACCGGGCTTGCGGGTGGGGGAGTTGGCCGAGGCGCTTAAGTTGCCGCAATCCACCGTCAGCCGTCATATCAAGACTCTCGTGGAGGCGGGGGCAGTCGATGGGCGGCGGGATGGCACATCCATGCTCTATCGACTCTCACCGCTGACCGGGCCGTCGCCGATTCGACAACTGCGGGCGCTGGCGCGGGATTATCTCGCACAGGATGAACAGGTCCACGCGGATGAACAGCGGCTGTTAAAGGTTCTGCAACGGCGGCAGAATCCCGATTTTTTCAATGCCAGCGCTCCCGAATGGGATACGATTCGCACGCAATGGTTTGGCGAGAGTTTTCATCTTGAGGCCATGCTGGCGGCACTGGACCCGGATTGGCTGGTCGGGGATTTGGGGGCCGGCACCGGGACAATGGCCGCCCTGTTGGCACCACATGTGCGGCAGGTTATCGCCGTAGAGCCAGCCGCGGCCATGTTGCGGGCGGCTAAAGGTCGCATCAAAACTCTGGAGATAAAAAATGTAACGCTCTTGCCGGGGCGACTGGAAGCGCTGCCACCGGAAGTTCAGGCACTCGATATGGCTTTCGTGAGTCTGGTCCTGCATCATTTGGAGGATGTGGCGGGGGCCTTGGCGGATATATTTCGTGTTCTCAAGCCCGGCGGTTTTCTTCTGATTGTGGATTTAATGCCGCATGAAGTGGAAATGTTCAGAGAAAAAATGGGCCATCGATGGATGGGCTTTGCGCCCGGCCAAATGACCGACATGTTGTTGCGGGCGGGATTTGTAAATTTGCGCCACCACACGCTCACAACGCGTAAAGCCCGCTCACGGCAGGATCGTATCGCCGTACCGGATTTGTTTGTTATGCGGGCAACGCGCCCGCTAAGTTTACCAGGGCGTTAACTTTCGCCCGTTTTTTAGGAGTTTCTTCATGACGGTAAAACACGATGTCAAAGATCTGTCGCTCGCGGCGGAAGGCAAAAAACGCATTGAATGGGCTGATAAAGATATGCCTGTTCTGGCCATGGTGCGCGAACGCTTTGCCAGGGAAAAGCCGCTTGCCGGCTATCGCATGGCCGCCTGCCTGCACGTAACGACCGAAACGGCCAATCTCGCCCGCACCCTTCAGGCCGGCGGTGCCAAACTTGCCCTCTGCGCCAGCAACCCCTTGTCCACGCAGGATGATAATGCCGCGTCGCTGGTAAAGGATTTTGGAATTTCCGTCTACGCCATAAAGGGCGAAGATCGGGAAACCTACTATCGCCACATGAATATTGCCCTGGACATCAAGCCCAACATCACCATGGATGATGGGGCTGATCTCGTTAGCCTGCTGCATTCTTCCCGCAAGGAATTAGCCGACGGTGTAGTAGCCTCCATGGAAGAGACCACCACCGGTGTCATCCGGCTGCGGGCCATGGAAAAAGACGGCATTCTGAAGTTTCCGGTCGTGGCCGTTAATGACGCCCAATGCAAGCACTTTTTTGATAACCGCTACGGTACCGGCCAATCCACCATTGATGGCGTGATTCGCGCTACCGATCATCTTGTCGCCGGTAAAAAAGTAGTGGTCTGCGGTTACGGCTGGTGCGGCAAGGGCGTGGCTTCCCGCGTGCGCGGCCTGGGTGCCAACACCATTGTCACGGAAATTGATCCCATCCGCGCCATTGAAGCCACCATGGACGGCTTCTGGGTTATGCCCATGAGCGAAGCCGCCAAAGTCGGTGATCTGTTCATCACCGTCACCGGTAACATCGCGGTCATTCGCATGGAACACTTCCGGCAAATGAAGGATAACGCGGTAGTCTGCAACTCCGGCCACTTCAATGTGGAACTGGATTTGGAAGCTCTGGAAAAGGAAGCCAGGAAAGTCCGCCGCGGCGTGCGTGAATTCGTCGATGAATACACGCTGAAAAATGGCAAACGCATTTTAGTTCTCGGTGAAGGCCGCTTGATTAACCTCGCCGCCGCCCATGGCCATCCGGCCTCCGTCATGGATATGAGCTTTGCGGTGCAGGCCCTGGCCACCGAATGGTCGATTAAAAACCGCTCCAAATTGTCCAACAAGGTCCATGAAGTACCCAAGAGCGTCGATGAATGGGTGGCGGCGTTAAAGCTCGAATCCATGGGCATTCATATCGATAAACTCACGACGTTGCAGAAAAAATATCTCTCCAGCCATGACATGGGCACCTGATTGGCAGAATATTTTAGCGATATAGCCAAATAAGAAAGTCGCCACGGAGCACCGCACCACAAATGCGGTGCTCCTTTTGCGCGCCCATTGACGCCCCCACATCTCGTGGCCAATTTTTCACCGTCTGGGGTGTCTGTATAACATTACTTCAATGGGATATTTGTATACGTCAAGAGCACGGCGGCTGTCCATATTATTGGATCATTCCATGATGAACTCCTTTCAGTTCATAAGACACAGGCGGTTTCACTGATGCACCAGAGTTCACAGTACATGCAGGTCGTCCAGCACCACGCGAGGACTCCCCGTGCCCAAGGTGATGGTCATCTCAAGTGTCAGGTCGGAGCGCCCTTCTTCCGATGTCCAGAGCGGTGCTCGTATTGACCACGTCGGCACAACCGCACCCTTCACCTGTACTGCATCAAGGCCAATATAAGCGCCGGCTGGGGGCGGGACTATTTTACGCCCGTAATTGCGAATCACCGCTCGCAAATCATCGGCGGTCAATCGCGACTTAAGGCACCTATCTATCACTTGCGCGTATTGTCCGCGCGCAAGCTGGCCCGCGACTTGTTGCACTATAGGCCTTAAAACATCAAACGACATACCTGATTCCTCAACGACGATTACCTGGAATACGGGTGGAATCTAGGGGCAGCCGCGAATGCCATTAACTTAAGCAGAAAAAGCAATGGAATTAACGACATTTGATCTCCTCTCCGCGTGCGATCATCGCCTTGAGTTCGGACCTTAGACGTGTCATGACACTGTAGCCATTACGGCGGCGC
>JAJZOA010000129.1 GCA_021852225.1 Planctomycetota bacterium | reverse complement strand
TTTCCAGAATCCTGGATAAATTTTAGTTAATTGCCGGGTCTGAATGGCAAAATTCTGTGGTACCATGAAAAACTCCAGTTCAAGCCGGAATGGCGTTTCCGCTTTCAACACGCGCTGCGGCCGCGCGGGCCGGTGACACAATTGGCTGCAATTCAGCGCGTCGGTTCCGCGTTTTCCTGACCATCGGCGGTGAAGTCCACTGCGCCAGGTTTGCGGGGCATGATACCCGAATGCTGGAAGGATTGCAGCGCTCCACGCAAGTTCGTTGAGCGCGGGTCTGGGCACATGCACCTGTGGACAGGACCCACGGAAAGTTGATCGGTCACTCCACCGGACGGCCAACTGAATTAACGTGATGCCGGAATAATAATTTTCCGGGGGGGTGGCGGCAGTGAAATGAGAATTCTCTGCCCTTTGCGCACGAAGAACACTCTGGCCGCATTCTGCATCACCTTGCCAAGCGTATCGCTTAACAGTTTGTAGGTAATCACACGCGGGCTTTTCAGATACTGGGTGTAAACCCGCGAAAAGGCCAGCGCCTCTCCCTGGGCCTGATTCAGCACCTGATTGGCGGCGGCGGTGGCCTGATTGATGGTCGCCTGTGCGTTTCCCTGGGCCAGTGTGATCAACTGATTGGCGCGGCGCTTGGCGGTTTGAATTTCCGACGCCTCCTGCTGGCGGGCATTGAGCACCGCGGTGAACGGGCCATCCAGGGCCTGCGGCCATGAGACATTCTTCAACTGCACTTTTTCCAACTGCACGCCGAGTCCCAGCTTGTTGATCTGACCCTGTATGCCGGAATCAGGATGCGCCGGGCTGAACAATTCCTGGTTCAAAAGCGTTTTGCCGGAATAAAGAGCCTGATCCACCGTGCTTTGCGCGATTTTCAGAATAAGCTGGTGTGCCGCAATCATCATCAGCATGTTCAGTCGTCCTTGTCCCGGCGGCATGGTGGCGGGCTGGTAAACCGAGGTTAAATAGGCGTAAGGATCCGATATTCGGTATTGCACGGTAATGGATGCGTGAATCACATTCTCATCACCGGTGATCAGATAGGGATTATAAATGGCATCAAACAGGCGGCGGGGCATGCCCTCTTGCATCATTTTGTGTTCCAGAGGCGCATTGGCGGCCGGAGAAATATGAAAATCCCGCACAATCAGATTTTGTTCGCGCTGCAGTTGCACCGGAAAGACTTTGTCAATGGGCCACGGAAGATGGTAATGGGATCCCGCTGAAATAATCAGTGGTTTGCCATTGGCCGTGGTCAGGAATTTGCCCAGACGCTGCACAAGTGCCACATCGCCAACTCCGACGCGATAAAATCCGCTGGCCAGCCATATCAGCACAATGCCTATCACAAAATACAACAAAACTCTTTGCGCACTGAACCAGGGGTTGAGCGGTGGCGAACCGTCGTCCAGAATAGGTAATTCATGCACGTGGTCGCCATGGTCTATTATGCGTGTTGGTGTTTGTGTCATAACAATGCGGTTCCTGATGAATTTTTCCGGTGTCCCAGCCACCGGGCCTGCAACTCGTTCCGGGCTGGGGGGGGAATTATTTACCCGCCGCGCTTTTACCTTTCGGTGCCAACATATTGCTGCTTTGCGTGGCTGTTTTCATCTGGTCGAACAGCGGCGCGGTAATCGGATTATTTGGTGTCAGCACCCAATACGTGCTTGCCCCCATGGAATTCTTAAATAATTGAAGCGATTTCCAGAATCGGTAAAACCGCCGGGCTGCGGGCGTCTGTTGTGCTTCATTGAGAATGGCATAGGCCTTGGCGTCCCCATTGCCGCGCAATTCTTCGGCCGTTTTTTTCCGCTTCCGAACGAATTTCCGTGGCCTGCTCCTCACCCTGGGCAATAATCGCCGTCGCCTGGCTTAATCCCTCATTGCGGTATTTACTGGCGATTTTATTGCGTTCGGCGGCCATACGGTTGTACACCGACTGGGCAACCTGCGGTGGAAACGTCATTCGTGAAATACCAATGGCGATGAGCTTTATACCCCATCGACCCGAAATGGTGGAATTGACTTCGGTGCGCATCTGAGATTCAATTTCCGGTGTTCGGATTTTGGAGGCATCCGTATTGAAAAGCTGATGCAGGTGGTATTGCCCCATGACGCTTTGCACGACGCCTTCAATTTTGCTGTCCAGAAAGGTTTTCATTACCAGCGGTCCGCCGGGAAAACGAATATAGAACTGCTCCGGATTCGTAATGCGCCATGCCGCCCAGGTGCGGATGGTAATCGGCTCGCCGGCTCCCGAAGCGGTGCTCACTTCCCGGTTGTTGCTTTGGTAGAGGTGCAAACGGTTGTCCATGCGGATCACCTTATCCGTCGGCCAGCAGAGATACCAGTTGTAGCAGATTTTTGTCGGCTTGGTGATTATTCTGCCGAAACGATTCAGCAGAACCGTCTGATAGGGCTTGGCCACAAATGTGCACATGACCAGAAACAGCACGGCCAGCGCACAGATTGAAATAATAAAAATGGTCAGTTTTCGCATAAACTCGTTTTCCTGAAAAAATCGATAAATTCCGTCTTTGCAAATAATACGCGGTTTTCAACCACCGCCCGGATTTTGCCCGGAAGGCATTCCTATTGGATTGCCCAGTCCGCCCGGCGGACCGGACGGCGGTGGCACGTTGATGTTACCACTGGACCGATGGCCAATCTGCCAGATTTCCGGTGGCGTCACATCCGGACCAAGCACAACCTTATTAATGGAGGCAAAAATCTTCCCCATAACCTGGTAGAATTCCCAGTTGGCGGCTGTGCCATGTGAAGCGGCAAATGCCTTGGACCTGGCAAGAATTGCCGCCGCGCGGCCTTCTTCGGTATTGATCAGGCTGGTTTCATAAGCCTGCGCTCGCGCCACTTCACTGGATGCCGCGCCCGTTGCGACGTGTCGATCCTTGAATCGCTCCTGTTTCGCCCTCGCGATTACCATGTGTTTAAATTCCCGCATGCTGACAACATTTTCAAACGCGGCCGCGGGGCCAAGCTGCTTACCGTGCGCGGTCATGGTTGTGAATCCCTTGGGCGGATGAATGTCTTTAATGTCCACATCTTCAATTTCTATGCCCGCACCCAGGGAGTCAAGCTGTTTTTGCGCCATCGCGCGAATCTGGTCGGCGACGGGTTGAATATCCGACTGCATGATCTGCTGAAGTGAATGCACGGCGAAAACCTGTGAAATGCTGGATAAAAACACCTGGTGCACCAGAGCTTGATCCATCCGGCGGACATGTGCGGTATCGCCGGTGCCGGCGCTGTTGCCGTATTCAATTATATTTTTATTGGAGATATTGTTGAAAAATAATCCCGGATTTTTTACCCGCCATGACATGAACACAAAGCCGTCCAGAAGTTCCGATGAACTGGCGCCGGCCGCGTTGACATCACCAGTCATGAATTCCATGCCGGGAATTGATTCGTGCGAACTCCAGAACGAAAAAACCGCCTCGCCGAGCTTGGATTTATGCGCTTCCTCGGTTCCCACATCCACTTTATTCAGTCTGGCTGTTGGAACGAATTGAAGCTCGTCCACCGGCCATGGCCATAGCACATGCAGGCCCGGTGGCAGCGGATGCTGAAGATCGTAGGCGGTGGTCGTGCCAAGATGTTCGCGAATGCCCACATCGCCGGTGGGCACAATATGCAGTGTGCTAAGGCCAAGCAATATGGCGATTCCCGCCAGCACAATCCGCGGCAGCAGACGGGCTAAGACGCCCGGTGCGGTTTTGGAATCCCGTGTCCAGCCGATGCTTTCGCCCAGCAGCACGCGCACGCCCACAATCCAGCCGCTGCTCAGGAGTGGCACCAGCGGCAATTGCTGCAGGTCCAGGCCGGCCTGATCAATTTCTTCAATGGCTCCATAATTACGAAGGGCGTTAATTCCCAGTTCCAGCGCTTGCAGGAACATGACCGCCGCAATGAATATTGCAGCCGCCTGCGTGGCGTAGGAAATGCCCGCCCATGCCGCACAAATTGCGGCGGCCAGCACCAGCGCGCCGGGCAGACCCAGAAGGGCGATTCCATTGGCGGCCTCGCCGTATCCTTCCGATTCCGGAGCCACACGGGAAAATGACATCATGATGAAGTACAGCAGCAGCGTTCCGGCCGCCGCCACAACCGCGCCGGGGTCGATCGCCACTGGCGAAATAACAATTGGTTTGCCCGGCAGAACGGCCGCAAAATTCCGGTAGACCATCCAGCCTGCAATCGCGGAGAGGCCCATCAGCAGAAGTGCGGCCAGAGCGATGACCACCCGCTGGAAACCGGTATCCAGAGTCGTAATGTCTTCCGGTTCAACCGGTGCAGGCGGCGCGACGATGCGCGCGGCATCATCGGAATAACTCATGTGGAATGTGCCCAGTGGCGCAATGGGCGTGAAGCTTTTGGCGGCGGTGGCTTCCTCCACCAGCGACGCCTGCTGGCCAGCCAGCCGCAAGCCCCACCAGGCGAGTGCGGCGAGCAAGGTCTGCGAGCCGGCGCCGAACAGGCCAGCCCAGAAGCAGACGGTGCCATATTTGAATACGGCCAATCCCAGAATCGCGGTCACAATTGCCAGGCAGACCATTACCCATAACGCAATGATTTCAGATTTTTTCAAGTGGTATCCTCTTCACCGTGGCACGGCGGCCATAACTATTTCTGTTTCCATGTCTCCAACTCCATATTTACAACCCGCACCATGTATCATTATTTACACCGGCCATCTTTTACACCGGCAGCAGCGATGGCGCGGGCGTCGGAGCCTGACTATCCGCCGGATCCGCATTGCGTCGCGGCATGGGCCGATTGCTGACGCCCACATTGCCCGCAAGGCGTACCGAATTGACCGCAATAATCACGACCGCCAGCATGTGCACCAGTGCGGCAACGACGGGGTCAAACAGACCGAAGGCCGCCATCACTTCCGCCGCGCCGGCAAAAATAAGGGCGAAGAACAGATTCTGGAATATAGCCACGCGGGTCTGTCTGGCCAGATAAATAAGCAGTGGAATTTTCGTCAGGTCATCTTTCAGCAGCACGGCGTCGGCCGCTTCGATGGCCGCTCCGGTGCCATGGATGCCCATGGCGATGCCGACGGTGGCCGCCGCCAGCGATGGGGCATCGTTAATTCCGTCGCCGACCATGGCCACACCGTGGCCACCGCGCTGCAACTGGCGGATGAGTTCTTCTTTCTGACTGGGCAGCAGCTCGGCATACACATCGTCACAACCTACCGCACGGCCCACCATCTGGGCGGTTTTGCGACGATCGCCGGTCATCATCACTATTTTCTTCACGCCCAGGCCGCGCAATCGTTTAATGGTGCGGCGGGCTTCGGGGCGAATTTCGTCGGTCATGCAGATGGCGCCCATAAGCCGGTTGCCGTGGGTAAGGTATACAGGCACCAGCGGCACTTCCGAGTTGATATCTTCCAGCTCGGTGGCCTGTGTGGCCATCTCGGCGGATAAAATCTTGACCGAACCGGCGCGTGTCACCTGCCCGTTAATGGTCGATTCGACACCCAGCCCTTCGAGCACGGTAACATCCGCGGCTTCATGAAAATCAATATTGCGGCCGCGCACATGCCGGATAATGGCGCTGGCCAGGGGATGCGTGCTGCGGTTTTCCACTGCGGCTAAAAGCGACAGCAGTTCATCTTCGGACACACCGGGCGAAGGGCGAACGCTTTGGACAATAAACCGGCCGGTGGTAATTGTGCCGGTTTTGTCAAACACAATCGTGTCCAGATTCACGGATGCTTCCACGAACGGGCCGGCCTTAATCTGAATGCCGCTGCGACTGGCACGCGCCAGGGCGACGACAATGGCCAGTGGCGAAGCCAGCAGCATGGCGCACGGGCAGCCGACCACCCACATGGTGACCATGCGTTCAGGTACGCCGCTGACCCACCACGCCACCACGGAAACCGCCAGTATAATGGGCGTGTAAAACGCAAAAAAACGATCGGCAGCGCGGACGATTTTGGGTTGAAACTGCTGGGCTCGGGCCACCAGTGCAATGGTCTGGCCCAGGGCGGAGTTTTCGCCCACCCGGGTCACTTGCACTTCGGCGGAACCGGTCAGGTTGATGGTGCCCGCGAGCATTGTGGCTCCGACAATTTTGTCCACCGGAATAGATTCCCCGGTTACCATTGATTCATCCACACTTGTGCTGCCGCGCAAAACGTCGCCATCGCCTGCGATGCGTTCGCCGGGCTGGACAATCAGTATGTCGCCAACTTTCAGATCATCTGCGGAAATGACTACATCCGCGCCATTGCGGCGGATACGAGCGTGAATGGGTGCCAGGTTCTGCAATGCGAGAACCGCATTGCGGGCGCTTTCCGCCGCGACCGATTCAATTAATGCGCCAATTTGCAGAATAAGCGCCACGAGTCCCGCCTCAATGGGCATGTTCAGGGCAATCGCGCCGATGATGCTCATGGCGACAAGTTCGTTTACATTGGTCTGGCCGCGCGCCAGACCTTTAATCGCCGACCAGATAATCGGCCCGCCGGCAATCAGTGCCGCCAGAAGACCAAGTCCGCGGGCGATGGCCTGTTCATTGGCAAATTGATAAAAAACAATGGAAAGGATGAGAATCGCCACAGTTACCGGGACCAGCACGGTAAGTTGGAAATTGAGGCCCACGCCACTGTGCGTATGTCCACCATTCCCATCATGTTCATGGCCGCAGGCGCATTCGATACCGGCCTGATGTGTATGACTATCGTGATCATGATGATGCGAATGATCGGGATCGTTGTGACCATGATCGTGCTGATGATTGCTAACGTTTGGCTCCGAGGTGGATGGCCGGTTCACAGATTCTGCTTCGGGAGGCATCATGGCTCCTGTAATTCGTAAAAAATTGCCATTTTTCGGTCATTACCAGCTAAGGCAGCGCCGCGATCAACCGTCATGCGGTCAATTGTCTCTCTTTCCGGTGCGGACCGGGCCATATTTCCGCCCGCTTACCAGTTTTATCGGCACTTGGACGGGAAATGCTCAAATAGAACCGCCTGCGCCGATGATGATACGCCCTTACCCAAGGCTTGGTTCAGCGCTCATCCATATTAGGGCCTCGCGCCGCGGTTGTCAGGTTGTACTGCATATGCGGTTGAATGAAAAGACCTGAAATAAAAATTTTTCACTCGTGCGAACAACGTGCAATAGATTTGCCCTGTGTTGCCTCCATTGGCCGGGCGGCTTGCCGATTCGCAGCACGCATCAAACCGCCACGCATTCCTGGGCCGGTTTCTGGCAATATTCATTGGACCGTGGACTTAGAAACTATCTCAAAACGGTGTATCGATGCTGGCGGCGATACCACAATAATCCGCAGGCCAATTGAATGATGCCAAGGTAGTTGGATGACTTTTTCGCG
>JAJZOA010000171.1 GCA_021852225.1 Planctomycetota bacterium | reverse complement strand
TGATTGACACATTGGATATCGCCGGTGTCATCCAGAACTGCCAACGGCGCTTTTTCATCTTCCCCGTTGTACATCCGCACCGCCCATGGCCACACAGGCGTATGACGCGAAAAGCCGAGCTTTTCCAGGTCCTGCGGGTCAGGTGGCCGCGGGGCGGGCGTAGCCAGCAGCAGGCCGCCATCCGGCATTTTGCCAACATATTTACACGTATCAATGTCTATGACAGACGGGGGCGTGGTCCGCGGCGGCTCCATCCGCCAGATATACCCGCGGATGGACCATTGCTTCCCAAGTATTGGAACAGAATCCATATATCGGGCGGTCATGTGGATGGCTCCGGCTTTGCCGCACCTGTGCGGAATTTATTCTTCCCCGGCCACGAGGTCCGCATACGTCTCGCGCTGCCGGATAATGCGCCAGACTGCGCCATCCACCAGAACCTCCGCCGCCCGCGGACGGGCGTTGTACTGACTGCTCATGGCGAAGCCATACGCCCCGGCGGAAAAAACCGCCAGCAGATTCCCCCGCGTCACCCGCGGCAGATATCGGTCGCGGGCCAGGTAATCGCCGCTTTCACAAACCGGACCCACCACATCCACCTTGCGATCGTCAGCGGTGCGCATTGCGCTGGTGCGGCTGGCGGGAGCAAGCCCTGAACCGGGCGTGACCGGCCAGATAAAATGATAACTTTCGTACAGGGTGGGACGAATCAGGTCGTTCATGGCCGCGTCCACAATGACAAATGTTTTGTTTCCGCCGGTTTTGGTATAAACCACACGCGTGACCAGAATGCCCGCATTGCACGAAATAGACCGCCCCGGCTCAAGAATAATCTTAAGCTTGCGGCCCGCCAGCAGGGGAATGATCGCGGTGGCATAATCCGCGGCGCTGGGGGCTTCATCCCCTTCATAAAAAGCGGCGAATCCACCGCCGATATCCAATGTGTCAATCACCACGGCGCGAGCCGCAAGTTCGTCGATAAGGGCCAAGGCCTTCTTAATTGCGTCCACATACGGCTGGGTGGATTTTATGGGTGAGCCGATGTGCAGGTGAAGTGCGTTAAGTTTTGCGTGCGTGGCTTTGGCCGCAGTCAGATAAAATTCCATTGCCCGGTCGATATCCACACCGAATTTCGTTTCTTTTTTGCCGGTCAGAGTTTTGGTGTGGGTTCCGTGGCTGGTCACATCCGGATTCACCCGCAGCGCGCCCCGGGCGTGGCTCCCGGTCTGGCCGGCCAGCCGATCCAGATTCCAGAATTCCTCTTCGCTTTCAATATTAAACCAGCCGATGCCCGCCTGCAGCGCTTCGGTTATTTCCGCATCGGTTTTGCCTACCCCGGCGCAAACAATTTTATCCGGTGTCGCGCCGGCCTTTAACGCGCGAAACAGTTCTCCACCGGAAACCACGTCAAACCCGCTTCCCGCGCCGCGCAAGGTCCGCAATATGGCCAGATTCCCGCACGACTTGATCGAATAGCAGATCAGTGGGTTCAGCGGCGCAAACGCCCGGGCGATCCGCTGATAATGTGTCAGAAGCGTCGCCTGGCTGTAGATGTACACCGGACTGCCCACGGCGGAAACAATCTGTTCCACCGGAACATCCTCGCAATACAGTGCCCCGTTGCGATAGTTAAAATGATCCATGACGTCGCGGGTCTCCAGAACCGGGCGAATCCGCCTTTGCCGCGTTACCCGCCGGAAAAGCGCTTAGCCGCCCGAATTTTTCCCGGCGGCGACCAGCCACGCCGATAGCGCGCCGAAACTTCAAGTATATCCCGCATTTACAAAATTTGCCCGCCGACTGGAGAGCCGCAAGACGGTCAGGCGGTATGCCCCAATTCCCAGCCGGAGCGTTTTTTCGCATTTTATTTCCCCCCGCGACGCAAACGGCGTAAAATACCGGTTGCTTCAACGCGGCGCGTTATGCCGCCCGCGGGATGAAGCCTGATACCCATGCCGGAGCGACGCCATGCCTGTTATTCAATTTGCTTCCGCATCGGACGAGAGCCTTTCCAGCCGTCTGGTTCATGAAGCTGGCGATACCGTGCTGACCCGCCAGATGTTCGCCGCCTGGGGGCGCGAATCCTGGCGGCCGGCGGTCAACCTGTACGAAACGCGGCAGGCGTTTCTGATTTGCGTGGACTTGGCCGGTATTCATGAAAAGGATGTGGATGTGCGGCTGGAAAATGCCCGCATCGTCATTCGCGGCAAACGTGAATGCCCGATGCCCACCGGCGAAGAGCCCGCCATTGCGGTGCATCAGCTGGAAATTGATCATGGGGTTTTCAGTCGCGCCGTGGAACTGCCGGCCAACGTGGATGACCGGAGAATTTCCGCCATGTATGAGGCCGGTCTGCTTTGGATTACCCTGCCGAAACATCGCAAATAGCCTTCACCGCCGGCGGAGCCGGCGATGACCCGCTAAGCCAGACTGTTAAACGGAGTTACGGAAACGATACATGCCAGAAATAAAGAAACCCGCTGACAAATCACTTAAAGCTTCGAATGCCAAACCGGAGAAAACCGCCCCGGCAGCAGATGGCGAGGCCCCTGTCGACCCGAAAGATCCAACCGCAACCGGGCGGTCGCGCACGACCGCATCGGTCACCGGACCGCTGGTGCACCAAATTCGCGTGCCGGATGTGCTGGCTATTCTGCCGGTGCGCGATGCCGTCGCATTTCCCGGTGCGGTTATTCCGCTTGCAATCGGACGCGACAAAAGCCGCCGCCTGCTGGACGATATTATGCCGGCGGATAAAATTGTCGGCGTCCTGACACAAATTCACGACGCGGACGAAAATCCTTCGCCATCCGATCTTCACCGCGTGGGCACGATGGCCATTGTGCTTAAAATGCTGCGCATGGGCGAGGGCCAGCAGAGCATTGTGGTGCATGGCCTGGTCCGGTTTAAGGTGATTGAATTCGTCACTGAAGAACCTTATCTGAAGGCGAAAATTGAATCGCTGGCGGAAATCACACCGCCGCCCAGCCCGGAATTCGATCTGCTGGTGCAGACGGTCCGTCAGGCCGCCAAACGCATGATCGAATTATCGCCGAACATTCCGGATGAAGCCGCCGGATTGCTTAACGACATTGACTCACCCGGCACGCTGGCCGACTTTCTGGCTTCCAACCTTCAGGAATCCACGGCGGTAAAGCAGGCGATTCTTGAGGAACTGGATGTGGGCGTGCGGCTGAAACTGGTGCGCGAAAAGCTGGCCACGCGCATTGAAATTTTAGAACTGGAAGAAAATATCCAGACCCAGGTGCGGTCAAGCATTGATAAAAGCCAGCGGAATTATTTCCTTCAAGAACAGCTTAAAGCCATTCAAAAGGAACTTGGCCTGGACGAAGGGCAGACGCAGGAACTCACCGACCTTAAAGCTCGCCTGGAAAAAGCTTCTATTCCGCAGGGTGTAAAAAAAGAAACGGACCGTGAACTGGCGCGCCTTGCGGCCATTCCGCAGGCGTCGCCCGAATATGGCGTTATCCGGGGATTTCTGGAAACAGTGGCCGAATTGCCATGGAATACTTCCACCAGCGACGACCTGGACATCACCCGTGCCCGGCGCATTCTGGACCGCGACCACCACGATTTGCAGAAAATTAAAAAACGGATTCTCGAATTCCTTTCTGTGCGCAAATTGAATCCCGGCGGACGCGGTCCGATTCTCTGCTTCCTGGGGCCGCCGGGCGTGGGAAAGACCAGTTTGGGCAAGTCCATCGCGCAATCTCTGGGACGAAAATTTATCCGCATGAGCCTCGGCGGCGTCCGCGATGAAGCCGATATTCGCGGCCATCGCCGGACTTATGTAGGTGCCATGCCGGGCCGAATTATTCAGGACTTGCGAAAAGCGGGTTCCAACAACCCGGTCATGATGCTGGACGAAATAGATAAGCTCGGCGCGGATTTCCGCGGCGACCCCTCCTCGGCCCTGCTGGAAGTGCTGGACCCGGAACAAAACAACAGTTTTCAGGACCATTACCTGGGTGTTCCGTTTGATTTAAGCCGCATCATTTTCATCTGTACCGCCAATTACATGGAATCGGTGCCCCCCGCCCTGCGCGACCGCATGGAAATAATTGAAATTCCGGGTTACACCCGCCAGGATAAACTCCTGATTGCCAGAAAATATCTGCTGCCGCGGCAATTGGCTGAAAATGGCATCACGGGCAAAAATTGCGATCTTCCCACTTCCACAATCGGCGCGCTGATCGACCATTACACGCGCGAAGCGGGTGTTCGCGGACTGGAGCGCGCCATCGGATCCGTGGTGCGCGGAGTCGCGGCGCAAATTGTCAGTAAACTGCCTGCGGCCGCGCCTTCGCCGCCAAATAAAAAGGATACCGAAAACCCAGGCGGCCCGAACGGCAATGCGGCGTCCGCGGCGGGAACCTGGACCAGACCCTCCACCGCCGCCAGAACCCCGGTGGCAACGCCAGGCAATGGCGATGCAGAAATGCGCCGGGCACTGGCCCGCGTGCCGCGCGTGGTGGTGCGTCCGGAAAATCTGGCTGCCTATCTGGGACCTACTGCCTTTGAAAGCGAAGTGGCGCTGCGAACCGCCGTCCCCGGCGTGGCCACCGGTCTGGCCTACACGCCCGCTGGCGGCGATATTTTATTTGTGGAAGCCACACGGATGCCCGGAAAAGGCCGCCTGCGCCTGACCGGTCAGATCGGCGCGGTCATGCGGGAATCCGCGCAGACCGCTTTTTCACTGCTTAAAAACAATGCCGTTGGCCTGGGACTGGACCCGGCTTCATTTGCCACGCTGGATGTGCATGTGCACGTACCCGCCGGTGCGGTCCCTAAAGATGGCCCCTCCGCCGGCGTCGCCATGTATACCGCGCTGGCTTCACTTTTTCTTGATCGGCCCGTCCGGCCGGATGTCGCCATGACCGGCGAGATAACTCTTCGCGGACTGGTGCTGCCCATCGGCGGCGTAAAGGAAAAAGTGATCGCCGCCCAGCACGCCGGCATCAAAACGATTCTGCTTCCCAGGCGCAACGAAAAAAATCTGGATGATGTGAAAAACCACGTGGGCCAGAAGGTGCGTTTTGTTTTTGCCGATTCGGTGGATGACGTTCTTCAGTGCGCACTGGGGCCGGCCAAGGCCGTTTCGCCCGCGCCATTGACCGCCCCCACGCGCCGTCTTATTGCCGCAAAGGCCGCAAAATGAACGCAGGTCAATCGGCAACTGCTGTCCACCATGGCCTTTCGGTTTTAGATGCCGGGGTTATGGAATACCGTGCCGCTTGGGACTACCAGCTTGCCGTTCATGACGACGTGCTCGGCGGGCGCTATCCGGACGGTGCCCTGATCCTGCTGGAACATCCACCGGTTATCACCATTGGTCGCCATCCGGGTTCGGAGGCCCATTTGCTGGCGGATGCCGCACAACTCGCGACCCGCGGGGTAGATGTGGTTGCAACCGATCGCGGCGGCGATATTACCTTCCATGGTCCGGGGCAGCTTGTCGCCTACCCGATTATTCCGCTGAATAAATATAACTTGCGTATTCATGACTACATTCGTCTACTTGAACGCGCCGTGATCCGCACCCTGGCGGGGCTTTCGATTTCCGCGCACTGCCAGCAGGGCGCCACCGGCGTTTGGGTTCACTCCCGTCGGCTTCCGCCCGGTCAAACGGCAAAAATCTGTGCCTTAGGCATCAAACTCCGCCGCTGGGTTTCCCTGCACGGCATCGCCCTGAATGTGACCACGGATCTGACGTTTTTTGATCTGATAAATCCGTGCGGTCTCGGCCGGCCGGTCACTTCGCTGGCCAGCGAAATTGATGCACCGCCATCCATGACCGTCGTCAAGGCCATACTGGCCGAACAGCTTGGCGGAGAACTTGAGGCGTACAGTCGCGGGAAAACTTTTCAGCAATCGATCCACCGCGAATTTTAATTGTCACGCCCGGGCGCGGATTGCCTTGGGAACTGTTCGTGGCGCAGTTGAACCGGATCTAGCGCATGGCCGGATGTACTTTTTCTGAAAACAGAATGGCCATGATCAGCATTCCCATGGCACCGGCCGTCAGAATGGCAAACACCATGCCAATTCCAAAATGCCGCGCCACGACGCCAAGCGGAATCAGGCCCGCGGCCCCCAGCGCGTTGGAAAAGCCCAGAGCGATACCCGAGCCTAATCCACGGTTTTCTGGAAAAATATCCTGACCCACAAGCAGTGTGGATGCAAATGTGGAAAACATCGCAATGCCGGTAAGGGCGGCAATGGCCCACAAAAGAATTCCGTGCGTCAATACGATCAGCGGCACCAGAATAATCAGCAGAATGGAACTGCCCAGCACCACGTGCCGTCGGCCAAACCGGTCCGCCATGCTGCCGCCCCCGATTTGTCCAAGTACGCCAGTGATCAACAAGGTGCTGATGATCGACGCACCCGATACCAGCGCCCCGCCACGCAATTTCCACATGATTGGAATAAACACGATGGTGCCAAACACCACCAGTCCGCGAAACGCCGAAAAGCCCACCAGCACGGCAAATGGCTTGCGGTGCGCCCGCCACTGAATCCGCCCCGCAGCCGCGTGCCGCGGTGGAAGGCGCGGCGTAAGCCACAATATGAATGGCAGTGATGCCAGCGTCGGCAGCGCTATCACCCACAGATGCTGCAGGCTATATCGCACCACAATCAGGCTGGCTATCAGCGGCCACGCGCCCCGGCCCAGTTCGCCGCCTACCAGAAAGGTCGCCATGCCCATCGCCTGCCGCCGCTGCGTTACACTGCGTACCGCCGCCAGGGCCTGGGGATGAAACGTTGTGGATCCAAGTCCTGAAATAAGCAAAAGCCCGATCAGAACCCACACATTTGGGGCCAGCCCGACCAGTGCCCCGGCCAGTGAACAAGCCAGCAGACCACCTATGACAAACGCCCGTCCCCCCGCATGGTCCGCAAGAATTCCCGTCACCGGCTGCAGCGCCTGCCCGACATACATCGCCGCTGTTATCACCCCGACCATAGCCAGTGGCTGATGCAGCGCCACGAGCACCGCGGGCAGTATCCCCGGCAAATAAAAGGCCGCCCCGTCATTAAGAAAATGCGACCACGTTAAGACCGCCAGTTTGCGGCCCGACGAACTGTCAGTTGCAACACCAGCCGGCGGAGAAAGATTATCCATCAAACTGCTCATCCGGGAATTATAGTGAGCCAGGCGGGTTTCCGCCCCTGTCGCCGTCGCCAGCACCGTGGAAATTAACTTGCGCCTCGGATGCGTGACTCTTTACGCGGTGTGACTGCCGCGTTGATCCGATGCGCGATCCTGGGCCAGAGGCGACTTTTTTTCGCCTGTTCATAATAGTCGTCATGGAAGGCAAGCCCGCGAAATCAGTTCATGCCGGTTTTATCTGCCCGCCGCATCATGACGAGTGCCAATTGT